>JANJUB010000159.1 GCA_024710805.1 Fimbriimonadaceae bacterium
GGGGGGGGCGCGGGGCGGGGGGGGGGGGGGGGCGGCCCGGGCGGGGCGTTGGGCCGCGCCGCGCGCCCGGGGGGGCGCGCCGGGGGGGGCGCGCGTCTGGGCCTGGGGGGGGGGGTGGGGGGGGGGGGGGGCGGGGGCCCCCCCCCCCCCAACCCGGAATCATGCCCGAGAAGGAACGTGCTCGCAGGCTACGCAAGGAAATGTCGGTCGCTGAGAGCATCTTCTGGGAGAAGTGTCGCAAGCACCGACTAGGTTTCGAGTTCCGGCGTCAATATCCCATCGCCGGCTATGTGCTGGACTTCTTCTGCAAGGAAGCCATGTTGGCGGTGGAGTTCGACGGCGAAGCAGCACGATGCCGAAAGCGATCGAGCCCGCGATGAGGACCTTGCCATGTTCGGCATCGAGACCCTCCGTATTCCCAACCGCGAGTTCTTCATGCTCGATGCTGCTCCAGTCACGGACTGGATCGGGGTGATCGTCAAGCGGCGCGAAGACCGTTCCGGACGTAAGGTCGGTCGTTGACCCCACCCCCCGGCCCCCTCCCCGCCTTGCGGAGAGGGGGAGTCCTCAACCACCGCCATCACCTTTCCGGCTAAGGCGTCTTCGAGTCGTCGGTTGGTTGAGCGGATACTGGCTTTTCGACCCGTTTCTTCACCAGCTTGCTGTTGTCGACGACCGCCGCCTCCACGTACCGGTTCTGAGCGTTCCAAAGCAGATACTCCTCGTAGCCCAACTCCTTGGCCGCTTTGATCTGTCCCTGGATCTGCGCTACGCCGTATCCAAAGAAGTCTTGGAGCCACGGTCGGATCGGCTTGTCGGGCAGCCGTCGCTTGTAGTCGGCGAGGCTCTTGGAAACGATGGCATACGGCGAGTTGGACGGGTCCTTGACGCCGTATTCACCCTTTGCATAGTGGGATGGGTAAACCATCGGGCAGATCAAGTCGAACGGCGCGGCGATCTTCTCCAGCTCTTGGCCGATGCCTTGGTCGACCTTGCCGATGCTGATGATGCCGAAGATATCCGCGCTGAACGCGGCTCCGCGCTTGCGCACCCGTTCGCCGATGTACTGCGCGAAGGCGGCCACAACATCCTCGGGCTTCGCGGTCTTGTCGGGATAGCTGGACTTGGCGGGAAACACCTGGGTCGAGGCCTTTCCCTCGCTGGGAAAGCGCACGTAGTCGAGTTGGATCTCGGGGAAGCCCTGGTCGAGCGCGAAGTCGACGATCTCACCAAGGTATTCCCAGTTCTTCTTGTTGTACGGGTCGAGCCAGGTGTAGCCTGCGCGATCCTTCCAGACTCCGCCGCCCGAGTGCTTCACCGCGAGTGAGGGCACCTTCTTGGGCACAAAGTTGTCGCGGAAGCAGGCGATGCGCGCGATCGGATAGACGCCCTTTTCCTTAAGTGAGGTCATCAGACGCTCGGGCTTGACGATGGCGACCTTGGTCGCACCAGACTCGTCGGAGAGGGGGATGCCCATCTTCCAGTAGTTGAAACCTGCGTCGCGGATGTCGATGACCACGGAGTTCAGTTCGGTGCGCTCCAGCATCGCAAACACCTGCTCCATCTTCCGCGTCGACCCCGCAGACCAAGCCGTGAGGTAGATGCCCCGCACGTGCTCGGGCTTTGGATAGGCCGGCTTAGGAGGCTCGGGCTCCGGTGCGGGAGCGGGTGGAGGCGTGGTCGCGACGGGCTTCGGCTCGGGCGCCGGACGGCATCCGACTCCGGTCAGGGCCAAGGCGGCAATCCATAATGAGGTGTGCTTTCGAAGTTGCGTCATGGCTGGGTCGGACTCGCGGTTCTTCTCGTTGGATGTGCGGGTGATCGCCATGTTCCGGCGACGTCGAAAATTCCACCCGCGAAACCCGAGCCGGCACCCGTCGCACGGGTCTCAGACCGACCGGCCAACCTCGAAGGAAGCGTTCTTATTGTGGAGTATCACAAGATCGCAAAGGAAGAGGCTCGATGGGATCGGAGCATTTCTCGCTTTAAGTCTGACCTTGAGCGTTTCTACCGAATGGGCTTTCGCCCCGTCACCCTCAAGGCTTACCTGGAAGACACGATGGACCTGGCTCCCGGGGCCTCGCCGATCGTGTTCACGTTCGACGACTCCCACCCATCGCAGTTCCGCTACTTGGAGGACGGCTCGATCGATCCGGATTGTGCGGTCGGCATCTGGAGCGAGTTTGCCAAATCACACCCCGACTTCCCCGTGCGCGCTTCGTTCTACGTGCTGCCCAGTACGGGACCCTTCGGACGGGCTTCCGACGCACCGCGCAAGTTGGCGCAGCTCAAGGAATGGGGCTGCGAACTCGGCAGCCACACCTTGACGCATCGCAGTCTGGCCAAGCTTTCTCGCGCCGAAGTGGAGAAAGAACTGAGCGGAGCCGTGGCGAAAATCACCGAGTACGGCTTCGACCCCTTCGCGATCGCCTTGCCTTACGGCATTTCGCCGAAAGACGCGGCACAGCTTGCCCAACACCACCGGGCGGCCCTCCTCGTCGGCGCGAACCCCGCGCCCGCCCCCGGCGACCCTAAGCGCAATCCGATGCGACTACCCCGCATTCAGGGTATCGAGGGGGATTTCGGCATCACTTACTGGCTCGATCAGGTCGAGGCCGGCAGAGTCAAGCCGTACGTCGCTCCGTAGAACATGAAGAAGGGGTGCGCAAGCTGAGCTTGCGCACCCCTTGAAGGTGATCCGCTGAGGGATCGGCCTATTCCTCGTCCGTCTTGTCCACTTCGGGGGCTTCGACTTCAGCGGTCTCGGCGTCTGCGACCTCAACTTCTGGCTCGTCGTCTACATCGTCATCCTCGATGTCGCGACCCAAGATGCCGCGCAGAGCACCCAGGCGCTCTCCGATCGTGGCACCGCCAGTGGCAAAGCCACGTCGGGCTGGACCGAAGTCTTCGTACTCGTCTTCGCGTCCGCCGCGACCCTTCTTGCCGCCCTTCTTCTTCAGGCCGCGCTTGCGGTCCTCGTCGTCGAAGGACGTGGAAGGAGCGCCGCCGCCCATGCCCGTCCGAACCGGATCCATGCCGCCGCTGATGGCGCGCATGCTCAGCACCATTCGGCGCTGGTCGGGGCGGAGGTCGATGATTTGCACCTCGACTTCTTGACCCTCTTCGATGACCTCTTCCGGCTTGCGGATTCGTCGGCTCGACATTTCGCTGACCGGGACAAATGCCTCGGCGCCCTCGGGGAGCTTCACGAAAGCACCTGCGGCAACGATGCGCGAGATCGTGCACGTCAGCCTCTGATTCAGCGTGTAGTTGTCGCTGATCAGCTTCCACGGATCGGGGAGGACTTGTCGGTGGCCCAGGCTGATCTTGCCGGCTTCGGCGTCAAGCTTGAGCACCATCACCTTGATCTTCTGGCCTTCCTTGAACATCTCCTTCGGGTGGTTGATGCGCATCCAACTCATCTCGGAGATGTGGAGGAGGCCATCGACGCCGCCGAGGTCGATGAAGGCGCCGTAATCGGTGAGCCGTCGAACGGAGCCTTCGAGGATATCGCCGGGAGCGACGTTGTGGAAGAGCTCCTCACGAGCATTGGCTCGCCGCTCTTCGTCCGCCTGTCGGTTCGAAAGCACGACCTTCTTGCGGTCGCGGTCGATCTCGATGATCTTCAGCGACATCGGCTGGCCGACGTACTTCTCGATGTTGCGAAGCTTTCCGTTGCCGACGTGGGTCGCCGGCACGAAGCCGCGAACCCCGATGTCGACGACAAGACCACCTTTGACGCGATCGACCACCTGGGCGGTGAGCATTGTGCCCGCCTTGAAGGTCTCTTCGATCTGGTCCCAAGCGGCTTCGAAATCGGCGCGCTTCTTGGAAACCATGAGGTTCCCCGCGTCGCCCTTCATCCCCATGACGACGACCTGAATCTTGTCGCCAACCTTGACCATCTCGTTGGCGTCCTCGATGTTCTCATCGGTGAGCTCAGAGATGTGGACGACGCCTTCCGACTTCTGGCCGAGATCGACGAACACCTGGTTCTTGTCGACCTGGATGACCGTAGCCTCGACTCGGTCCCCTCGAACGAGCTTCTTGAAGCCGCCATCGGACTGGTCTTCGCCGGATTCGAGCGCATCCATTGCCGCCTCGAACAAGGCCATGTCGTCTTCTTGCGACACCGGCTTGGCAGGCTCAACTGGAGCGGGAGCAGGAGCGGCCGGCTCGGGCTCAGGCGCGGGCTCGGAGGCTGCCGCCACAGGCACTTCCGGCTCGGGAGCAGGCTCTGGGGCAGGTTCGGGCGCGGGCGCGGCGTCGGCGATGGGTTCGGGCTCAGGCATTGCCGTGGGCTCGTCCGGAGTAGGGGTCAGGGACGCCTCCTCAGGTTCTGGGTGCGTCAAGTTTTCGTCGGTCATCATGGGCGTTGTAGTACCGTCGCGCAGCGCGACAGAGACGAAGATGTTACCTGAAAGGATGCGCAGGATCGTTCGGCAAGCGGTATCGTAGGGTTTCGATGGGGCGAACTGCAGCTTGGAATCCGGTGCTCCTCTTCTTGACATTCGTCGGAGAGGTCACCCTGTTGCTGCTCGATGTCGCCCGCCGCTTGTTCCGCCGCCCCTTCGAGATGAACGAAACCGTGCAACAGATGGCGTTCATCGGAGTCGCCTCCGTGCCGATCGTTGCCCTCACCAACTTCTTCTCTGGAGCGGTGCTTTCGCTCTACAGCTCGCAGTTTCTCACGAAGTACGGAGCCACCGGCTTTGTCGGAGCGACCGTCGCGCTCTCGGTCACGCGTGAGGTCGGCCCCGTCTTGGCGGGCATCATGGTGGCCGCGCGGTGCGGCTCCGCGATGTCGGCGCAGATCGGAAGCATGGCGGTGACGGAGCAAATCGATGCGCTGCGGATGCTGTCGGTGCACCCAACCAACTACCTGGTTATTCCTCGCGTAATTGCCGCAGCGTTCATGCTGCCCGTCCTCGGCCTGATCGGGATCTATTCCGGCGTCTTGGGCGGTTGGATGGTCGCGGTCTGGAGCGGCGTTCCGAGCGGCGCCTTTATCCAGTCCGTCCAGCAGTTTGTGGAGCCCTGGGACTTCATCGGCGGCGTCCTCAAGACCCCGGTGTTTGGCCTCATCACGGCGATCGTCGCGTGCCAACAAGGTTTGCGTACCAAGGGTGGTGCAGTCGGCGTGGGTAACTCGACGACCAACACCGTCGTGACCGCGATGGTGCTGATCTACGTGGCGAACTACTTCCTCGCTTCGATCATCTTCCCGCCGAACTGATGAGGTCTCTGGCGTGAAGGTCAACATCATCTTGTTCGTGGCCGATCAACTCTCGGCTACGCAGTTCTATGAGCGAGTGCTGGCGACGCGCCCGACGCTCCACGTGCCGGGGATGACCGAGTTCTCGCTGTCGCCGGACACCGTGCTGGGACTCATGCCTTCCGCTGGAATCTGTCGCCTCCTCGGGCCCCGGCTCCGTGATCCGGAAGAGGCTCACGGGATACCGCGTGCCGAGGTGTATCTCTCCGTGCCTGATCCGGAAGCGTTCTTCCAGCGTGCTTTGGCGAATGGCGCAGACGCCTTAAGCCCCCTCTCCTTGCGAGACTGGGGCGACGAGGTCGCCTATTGCGCGGACCTCGACGGGCACGTCCTCGCGTTTGCGAAACTGAAAGCTGAGCCCTCGTAAACGAGGGCGAGCCGCCTCCCTTTCGGGCGGCGGCTGCTTGGATGTTGCTAAGCGATTAGCCTCGCAGAAGGGAAAGAACGGCTTGCGGAGCGGCATTCGCCTGGGCCAAGACCGAGATACCGGACTGGCTGAGGATCTGCCACCGCGTGAAGGTGGTCATTTCGTCGGCGATGTCGGTGTCGCGGATGGTCGACTCGGTGGCGGCCAGGTTCTCCTTGGCAACGCCGAGTGAGCGAACGTTGGACTCCAGCACGTTGCGCTGGAAGTTGCCAATCGCACCTCGACTTCGAGCGACTTCGGCGATCGCCTGGTCGATGACCTTGAGGGCATCCGATGCCCCGCTGGCGCTGGTCAGGTCGATATTGCTCAGATTGAGACCCGAGACCGAACCGTGGCCGAGCTGGCTGGCCGCGAAGTTGCCGAGCGACAGAGCCGTGGTCTGCCCCGAGTTGGCTCCGATCTGGAAGCTGGAGCTGCCCACGGTGATCTGGCCGGCGAGGTTCGAAGCCACCGCGTTGCCGTTCTCGGTCAACGTGATCGCATTGCCATCGGCATCGGTCAGCGTAAGCGCCCCATTACCGAACCGTCCACCGGTGAACGCCACGGTCACCAGACCGCCAGCGGTCGTTCCGTTGGTGTCGATGACCACGTTCGCGGTCGCATCGGCACCGTTGTCGCTGACGCTGCCCGCCGCGGCTAGGAGCACCGCGTTGGCATCCGAGAGGTCGATGCGGTGGCTGGCACCGTAGTTGACCTGAGTGAGCGTAACGGCTCCACCTGCGGTGAACTCGGCACGGACACCCGTCTGCGACGAGCTGTTGTTGATTCGAGTAACGACGTCGTTGACCGTATCGGCCGCCGTCGTGGTGAAGGTCGTACCGTTGATCGTAAACGAACCAGCGGTCATCGTGGTCGTGCCGAAGGCGAACGTCTTCGAAGCGACGACGGCCTTATCGGCGGCCGAGGTCACGGCGACGGTGATCGCGGCATTGGTGGTGAGCGCGGCTCCGGCAAACGTGCCGGTCATGTAGATCGAGCTGAAGTTGGCTCCGTTGGTCACCGCACCACTGACACCAGCGCTGCCATCGAGAAGCTTCTTCTGGCCGAACTGGGTGTTCTGCGAGATGCGGGTGATGCTGGAGACGATCGAGTTGAGCTGCGACTGGTTCGCCTGAATCTGGGCGGCGTCGAGCGTCGCGGTGTTGCCGGCGGCGATGGCCAGCGACCGAGCGTCGCGAAGCAGCTTGTTGACTTCGTCGAGGGCGCCTTCGGCCGTCTTGGCGAAGTTGATGGCGTCCTGGTTGTTGCGGATTGCCTGGCCCATGCTCTGAATCTGGGCGCGGAAGTTCTCGCTGATGATGAGGCCGGCGGGATCGTCGGCGGCCGAGTTGATGCGAAGGCCCGTGGAGAGGCGATTGATCGACTTGCTCTGCTCGAGACCGGTCATGGTCACATTGCGCAGAGCGTTCATTGCCGTAACGTTGCTGTTTACGCGAAAAGACATGTTGCGTTTCCTCCGTGATCGCTTAGGGCGGCCATCCGAGGCGGCCCTGCTAACATCCACAGGTTTTGTTCCGCAAGATTGCTAGGATCTAACCTGGTAAAAATACGGGGAAATAGGCAATATTGCCGGGTTTGTGTTTTCAGGTTCAAATCCCGGTAGGAAAGCGGGCTATTGCGCCATGACGCCAGCGAGCAGCAGCTTTTCGGGGTCGATGGCCCGCTCGGTGCTGAGCACATACGACAGCGGGTGGCTGACCAGCTTCACCCCGTCGACGCCCACCATCTCGGCGGTGTAACCGCTGATCAGCCGGTTTGCCGCCAAGGCACCTAACCGCAAGGCGAGTACGCGGTCGAAGGCGGTCGGACTGCCGCCACGCTGCATGTGCCCCAACACCAGCTGGCGAGCTTCGAAGCCGGTGTTCTTCTCGATGAAGTCCTTGATGTCCGAAGCGCGGGCCGCGCC
>JANJUB010000173.1 GCA_024710805.1 Fimbriimonadaceae bacterium
CACTCCTGGCGGCTACGCCGCCGCCACTTGTTGTTGGTCGCTGTCGCCCTGGTCACTGCCGGCTCCTCCCTGATGAATGTGGGAGGGATTGTTCCGCGTGGGCGCGGGCGGGCAAAGAACGCCGCTCAGTGACCGGTTACCAGCCGGGAGTCCCGATCGTCATTCCAGTGCGTGGTGTTAAGACGGGTTCGGCAGATCATCGGCTCCGGTTTGACGGGAGCGCGAGTCAGGCCGACACGGCGGACAGACTGACGTTGGGATAGTCACCAACTCCGGCGAGCGTTTCGAGCGTCATGTAACGGCATTGCGAGGCCCGCTCGTCGTTCTGTTTGAGCAGCAAGGCGCCCACCAGGCGATAGATCGCGCCCTCGTTGGGGAAGATGCCGACCACGTCGGTGCGGCGCATGATCTCGCCGTTCTTCAGGCGCGCTTGAACGGATCGGTGGAGTGAATCGTGGTGCGATGCTCCTTGGGGCAAGAACAGCATGCAGTTTTCGGAGTTGCTTGCGTTGGCGGCGCCGACAACATCGTGCGCGACATGATCGGTTTCGTTGCGCAGCGGCTGATGGAGCTCGACGTGGGGAACCGTTGCGGCGCGGCGCGCAGCGAGCGCAGCAACGACCGCACCAATTCACGCAACGGCTACCGCGACGCGATTGGACACGCGTCGCGGCACGGTGGATCCGTGCGCCTCCCGAAGCTGCGCACGGGCAGCTACTTTCCGCCGTTTCTGGAACCGCGACGCACCACCGAGAAGGCGCTGCCGGCGTTTCTCATCGAGTGCTCCCTCATGGTCAGGTTGGTGTCGCAAATCCTATGCGAGTAAGCGATCCGAGGTGGTCAACCTCGCCGGCTCAAAGGATGCTTGGGTTACACCGCGCAGCCCTGGAAGTCTCATATGCTGCCCACTGACCGCCTCGGGCTGGCATTGGACAACCCTAAACAAGCGCGGACATTGGCTGCATCCTCCTCGGCGAACGTCCTGGGCGCGCGGGACTTGCCTCTGAGCGGTCATCATGAACGGCGGGGTGACTTTGATACCCGACGTCGGACCAACGAAGAGATGAATGTCGGATGTGGGTCGATCCCGGAACTTCGTGACGCAGGCAAGCGGTCACCCTTTCCGGGTATTGTCGCCGCGACGCAGATAACTGCACGGGCCGATTTTCTGTCTGACAGCGCTTTTCCAGTTGACTGCCCGTTGCTGAGCCACCAGACGCTCTCAAGCAGAATCCAACTGGTGATTCTGCCTGCCAAGACAGCATTCAAAAGCCGACTTCTCAATGACGCCGATCCGGAGTTTTTGGGCGCCACTGCCACCTAGATTTCATCGGAACGATCAATGATCTCAAGCTTGAACTGCCATCCCTCGAATGCCGAAAGCATGCGCCCGAAGTCACTCCATGAGATCTCACGGCCATCAATCACGAGCAGAGGGATCCGCTCCACCGCGGATTCGTCCCAATCGATACGCCCCCGCACCGTCTGCTCAGCGATCTCAGTTTTCGTGCCTTCAGTCACCAGATGCCTGATCGAAAGCAAGCGGCGAAGTCGTTGGATGAGCCGCGCAAGCAATCCAAGTAGATCTTGCTCAGGACTCCCGACCACTTGGCACTGATAGCCTGACGGATGACCATCGAGAAGTTCAAAGGCATCCAGGACAACGATGCTCCCATGGAGGCGCGCTCGGAAGTGGAAACGATGTGCCTCCCCTGCGCTGTCCTTGAGGTCGACTGGCTCGAATCGGATGTCTTCAAAGTGCTCTACACCACTCAGCCGGGCAACGTCGGCGTTGAAACATCGAGTACAAACTTGGCGAGAATTTCCATCGGCGCCGCTATAGCTGACGATGTCGTAGTACCTCGTCATCTCGCCACAGTTCTCGCATGGAGTCATCAATTCGTCCATCATGTGCCCCTCGCTACACATTCCCGTGTGAAGTTTGCGACCACCCCCTACGCCAAAGCCAACCGTGGCGCCACGCATGACTCGCTATGGGGTGTCTGGAGCAAACTCTAGATGAAGGGACCGACTTCTGGCCACGGGTTGTTGTCTACCTCAGGCAGGTAGGGCCGGCAGATCTGGAGGGGCCCGGCTGACGGTCTTTGTTTTTTACTGACAGTTTTTATTTTTACGTTCAGTACTCCTGACGAGGCGGAAAGGGGACCGCCGATTATTCCAGTTATTGGAAGCCTGAAATCTAGAATTATTCATTTATCGGATTTAGCGCGCTCTGGATACTGCGTGGGTCGCGGGCCGTGCGCCCGCTTGCCTCCAGGATTCCCGCCATGACCATCAAATCCCGCGCCGCCGTGGCCTTTGCCGCCAACCAGCCCCTGCAGATCGTCGAAGTGGATGTCGAACCGCCCAGGAAGGGCGAGGTGCTGGTGCGCATCGTCGCCACCGGCGTGTGCCACACCGACGCCTTCACGCTGTCGGGCGACGACCCCGAGGGCATCTTCCCGTCCATTCTCGGCCACGAGGGCGGCGGCATCGTCGAGGCGGTGGGCGAAGGCGTGACCTCGCTCGCCGTGGGCGACCACGTGATCCCGCTGTACACGGCCGAATGCCGCGAGTGCAAGTTCTGCAAGTCGGGCAAGACCAACCTGTGCCAGGCGGTGCGCGCCACCCAGGGCAAGGGCCTGATGCCCGACGGCACCACCCGCTTCTCCTACCAGGGTCAGCCGATCTACCACTACATGGGCACCTCGACCTTCTCGGAATACACCGTGGTGCCCGAGATCTCGCTCGCCAAGATCGACAAGGAGGCGCCGCTCGACAAGGTCTGCCTGCTCGGCTGCGGCGTCACCACCGGCATCGGTGCGGTGCTCAACACGGCCAAGGTGGAAGAAGGCGCGAGCGTCGCCATCTTCGGCCTCGGCGGCATCGGCCTGGCCGCGATCATCGGCGCGAAGATGGCCAAGGCCGCGCGCATCATCGCGGTCGACATCAACCCGGCCAAGTTCGACATCGCGCGCGAGCTGGGCGCGACCGACTTCGTCAATCCCAAGGACTACGACAAGCCGATCCAGGACGTGATCGTCGAGCTGACCGACGGCGGCGTGGATTACTCCTTCGAGTGCGTGGGCAACGTCAAGCTGATGCGCGCCGCGCTCGAGTGCTGCCACAAGGGCTGGGGCGAATCGACCATCATCGGCGTGGCCGGCGC
>JANJUB010000187.1 GCA_024710805.1 Fimbriimonadaceae bacterium
TACTCCGTGTCGTGGTACGGAGCATGGACCGTCCCAGCTCCCGGGCCCGCCGCAAACTCACAATAAGAGAACGCCATCTACTTCCGCTCGACGTTGCCGAACTGCAACCCGCCGCCCATCGCCTGCCGCCAGCGCTCGCGCCAGCAGTGCACATCCACTGGCCCAACCTCGGGCATCGGCTTGCGGGCCTCCGCCGAAGGCAGCGCCGGGAATGGCTTACTCGGCAAGGTCTGATACCAATAGGCGACCGTCGCGATCTCCAACGTCAGACAGTTCGCGTGCCCGTGCTCGATGCTCGCCCGCAGGCTCTTCTGGAACCGCACCGGATCTTCGAGGTGGAATCGATAGCAGTGCGTCCTCCCCAGCCACCCGAACAGCGGCGAGTCATTGAGCTTGCCCGGTGCCCGAGCGGTGCCGAAGTAGGGATGCAGGAAGTGCTCGTCGGGGCTCCAACTCTGGTTGAAGTAGTCCTCGGTGCCCGTGCCGTGAAGGCTAAACGGCCAGGTCTCGCCGTCGATACTGAACATATCGTCGCCTTCGCCGTACCAGATGGGCGATGGGCAGTTGACATAGTAGTTGACGCCCACGAAGTGGCCCTTGCCCTCGACCTCGCAGAACAGATAGTTGTTGGCGTCGGTCGGGTTCTTCGGCGTCTCGCCGAACACCGCCCATTCGTTCTCGATGTCGCCGGTGGCCGACTCCGGCCTCGTGACTTCCTGGTTGTACCAAGCGTGGAACCGACCCTCATCGTCGCTCACCGGGCGCTCTTCGTAGTCGACGTAGTAGTAGAACGCGCCGACAGGCTCGTCGCCCTGGTTCTCGACCGTGATCCGCGCGCCGTTGCCGTAGGGCATCGGGAAATAGCACACCAGCGCGTTGCCATCGCGGGGAGCGGCCGCGAGCGGCAAGCTTGAGAAGTTGTACTTCATGCCCCAGCCTTGGCCAAAGAAGTCACCGATCGGCGATTCCACGCTGGGGTGCTCTTGGCCATCCCAATACATCCGCAGCACGAGGTTGCGGCGGACCAGCGGGTCCTTCGAAGAGATCGTGATCCAGATATGGGTCACCGCGCCTGAGCCTTCCATCTCGGCAAGCACGAGCGTCTCGCCGGGCTCGATCTGCACGTGGTCCCGGTTGCCACCGGTTCGATCATACGAGGAGATGCGTCGGCTGCGGCCGTCGGTTAGGCGCGCCAGATCACGAAGAGGTCCCATGCCCGCATTTTGACCGTTTACAGTCCACCGGCGTCTAGCAAGCCTGCCACGCGTCCCGTGTAGAAACCGATGACGATGAAGCCGATGTAGATAGCCACGCCCAGCAGGCAGACGACGCCGAGCACCGACGCCAGCGTGTTCGAACGAGTCTCGGATTCATCCTCGTAGAAATCGGCCATTTTGTCGAGCATCTTGTCCAGGTTGCCGGTGGTCTCTCCGGTCTGGATCATGTCGATCACGATCGGGCTGAACGCCTGAGTTTCCACGTACGTCTGGGTCACCGACGCGCCTTCTTTGAGGCGTGGAATCGCCGGGTAGATACGGGCGCGAATGAACTCGCTGCCGCACGCGTCGGCGGCGAGTTGGGTGGATTCGGGGATACCGACCCCGCCGCGATAGAGCGCGGCCATCGCCCGCCCAAACTTCGCCATCGCCATCTGCTTCACCGTCTCGCCGAGGTAGGGGATCTTCTGGACGAACTGGTCGTAGTTGTGCTTGATCTGTGGGTTCGGTAGACCGAGGCGCAAGAACAGCCACAAGCCCGCGATGAGGGGTCCGAGGAAGATCCACGTAATCGGGTTGGTGAGCGGCGAACTGAGCAGACCGCCCCCGCCGACCGCGGTGATGATCATGTTCGTCACCAAGATGATGACGATCGATGCCCCGATCACCAGTTTCGGGTAGAGCGTCTGGCGGCGGATGTTGTTGCGAAGCTTGATCTCGCGCTCCAAGTAGCCCGCGATCTGCACGAGCGTCTCGTCCATGATGCCGCTGGTTTCGCCAACGCGAATGAGACTCAGCACGAGCGGCGAGAACGCCTCGGGATACCGTTGCATGCCGAAGGAGAGCGGCCGGCCTTGGCGGGCGTGCTCGGCGAGTTCGCCGATAATCTCTTTGAGTCGTGCGTCCTGGGTTTGGCCCTTCAGAGTGGTGAGCGCCTGAACCATACCGATGCCGGCATGGAGCATCGTGGCGAGCTGGCGAAAGAAGAACATGAGCGCGGGCAACGGCACCCGACCGACGAACTGACCCACCACATGAGTCTCCACGTAGGTTCGCTGACGGGTGATGTCCGGCTGCTCTTCCGCCTTGGGCTGAGCGCCCTCGCGGCCGAAGTCGGCGGGGATAGGATCGCCGGGAAGCTGCGCCATCGCGAGGTGCTCGATCCGGTAGCCGCGCTTCTCGAGCTCCGCCCCCGCCGCGGTGAGCGACGCACCCGACATCGTGCCCTGCACGGGGTTCCCCTCGATATCGGTGGCGCGGTACTCAAAAATCGGCATGGAGATTTCTCAGACCATCAGATAGGGCCCGTAGACAAGTATGCGCCAGTTCGACGCAACTTAATCGATCGTGAAGTCCTTCAGCACCTCGTTGTACAGATCGCCGTACCACGTCCTCATCAGCACGATGAGCACGATGCCGCTGACGAGCATCGCGAAGGCGCACCCGAGGCGGGTCGAGGTGAAGCGAGCGCGGCCGGTGGATTCATCATAATCGCCTCTGCTCACCACCTCTAGCCGGTCGAGTGCCCCCGGCACGTCGCCGATCATCTCGCCGGTCGAGATCAGCGGCGCGTACTGCTGAGGGAACACCCCCGAGTTGAAGATCGCCTCGCTGAGGCGGCTCCCGTCGTGCAAGGATCGCCCGGTCTGCACCAGCCGCCGGCTCATCTCCAGATTCGGTACGGCGGCAGCGGCGAGCGGCCACATGCGGTGCGGCGGCAGCCCCGCCTTACCTAATCGACTGAGCGTCCACGAGAAGATCGCCACGCTTTCGTTGCGCGCCCGAGCCCCGTAGACCGGCAGTTGCAGCGCCATTCGATGATGGAAGGTGCGCATGGGCAGCGAGCTCATCCACCAGCGCAGCAGCAGCAGCAATGCGGTCACCGCTAAGGCGATCGGTCCGTAGGGCCACATCAGTTTTTCGAGCAGCACCGCCGCCAATCCCGCATTGGGCGAACCGTCCGACGTGCGGCGATACGAGAGGATCAGCGCCTCGCGAAAGGCGAACAGCACCGGCAACACGGCCAGCGCCCGTGGGATGAGATACCAAACGAACCAGTGGAATCGCTTGAATTTGTGGGCCTCGCCGGCCTGATTCGAGAGCTCGGCGAACGCTTCGGGCAGGAAGCCCCCGGTCTCGCCCGCGCGGATCATCCCGCCCACGTGCGGGGGAAAGAGGTCGGGATACCGATCCAGCGTATCGCTCAAGGGGCGCCCGTTCGTGGCGGACTGGGCAAGGTCTTGCAGCGCGATGCGGTAGGGCTCCTGGTGGGTGACCGACGCCAACGTGGTGAACGCCTGCGCGGGGGCGATGCCCGCCTTGAGCTGCTGAGCGATCTGGGAGAAGAGGAAGTAGCGGTCGGCGTCCTTTCCTTTCCTGGTGCGGACCGTCGTGCTGCGGGCCGGGGCGGGCGTGATCGGAGCGGATACTTTCGCGGGGAGTTTCGCCGGATCATGGAAGCGGATCGAGGCGTACCCGCGCAGCTTCAGCAGGGCCTCCGCCTCGGCAAGCGTGTCGGCCTGCACCGTGCCTTCGAGGACCTGCCCCCGCGCGTCCGTGAACTCGTATCGGTAGAACGCCATCGCCTACGTATTGTGGACGTACGCCACGGGATGTGGGATGATGAATGTGGAATATAGTTCGGAGCGGTCTTAAACTAAGATCCCATAGACTGTTTGAGCCTGCTACTCCGTCATCGGAATCCGAACCCCGTGCTCCTTCGCGAACTCCTGCGCTTCCGGATACCCGGCGTCCACGTGGCGGATCACGCCCATGCCCGGATCGCTCGTAAGCACCCGCTCCAGGCGCGCATCCATCCGATCGGTGCCGTCGGCGACCACGACCATGCCCGCGTGCTGCGAGTAGCCGATTCCGACCCCGCCACCGTTGTGGATCGATACCCACGACGCTCCGGCGGCCGTGTTGACGAGCGCATTCAGCAGCGCCCAATCCGCCACCGCGTCGGTGCCGTCGTGCATGCCTTCGGTCTCGCGATTGGGTGAAGCCACCGAACCGCAGTCGAGGTGGTCGCGACCGATCACGATCGGCGCTTCGACTTCCCCGCGCCGGACCAAGTCGTTGAAGGCCAGACCCGCTTCGGCGCGTTCGCCATAGCCCAGCCAGCAGATACGGGAGGGCAAGCCTTGGAACTGAATCTTCTCCTGGGCTTTCGCCATCCAACACCGAAGCGTCTCGTTGTGGGGGAACAACTCAAGCACCCGCGCATCGGTGCGCGCAATGTCCGCCGGGTTGCCGCTGAGCGCCGCCCAACGGAATGGGCCCTTGCCTTCGCAGAAAAGCGGGCGGATGTACTCGGGCACGAAGCCCTTGATGTCAAACGCATCGGTAACCCCGGCCTCGACCGCATAAGCACGGATGTTGTTTCCGTAGTCGAACGCGATCGCCCCCGCATCCTGCAAATCCCGCATCGCCCTCACATGGATGCCCATCGACTCGATGGCGCGTTTGATGTAGGTGTCGGGATCATCACGCCGCAGAGCCTCGGCCTCGGCAAGCGACAGCCCCGCCGGCACGTAGCCGTTCAACGGATCGTGGGCGCTGGTCTGGTCGGTGATCACGTCAGGCACGATGCCGCGCCGAACCATCTCGGGCAGCACCTCCGCGCAGTTGCCGACAAGGCCGACGCTCATCGCGGGCCGATCCGCGAGCATCTCCATCGCCTCATCGAGCGTCCACGCAATGCGATCGCAGTAGCCGGTCTTGAGCCGCTTTTCGATCCGGGCGGGATCGACGTCAATGCCTAGGTACGCCGCGCCGTTCATGGTCGCGGCGAGGGGTTGGGCGCCACCCATCCCGCCCATGCCGCCGCTGACCACGAGCCGCTTGTCCAGCGATCCGCCGAAGTGCCGGTCGGCACACGCCGCAAAGGTCTCAAACGTGCCCTGCACGATGCCCTGTGAACCGATGTAGATCCACGAACCCGCGGTCATCTGGCCGTACATCATCAGCCCGCGGCGCTCGAGTTCGTTGAAGTGCTCCCAGTTCGACCAGCGGCCCACGAGATTCGAGTTCGCGATCAGCACCCGCGGGGCGTCTTCGTGGGTTCGGAAGATGCCGACCGGCCGGCCGCTCTGCACCAGCAGCGTCTCGTCATTGGCCAGACTCTGGAGCGACCGCACGATGGCGTGGAACGAGGGCCAATCTCGCGCGGCCTTGCCGGTTCCGCCGTAAACGACGAGGTCATCGGGACGCTCGGCGACCTCGGGATCGAGGTTATTGTGGAGCATGCGCAGGGCGGCTTCCTGATGCCAACCCAGGCACGTTCGCTCGCGGCCCCTCGGGGCGCGGAGGGACGTCGTTGTCATGGCCTATTATGGCTTTCGCGGCTCGAGCAACTCTCGGATTTCGTCGAGATCGAGTCCATCTACCTCGATCCGCTTGTTCCGATGGCGCTCACCGCTGACCAGTGTGAGCTTGGATTTGGCGAGTTTCAGATGGCCTGCCAGGTAGCCGATGACCGCCTCGTTCGCTTGCCCGTCGGTCGGCGCCGCGGTCGTCCACACCTTCAGCGTCTCCCCTTCCCAGGCATGGGCCATGCGCTTCGCGCGGGGCTGGACGCGGATATCCAGGAGGGCCATGACGACAGTATGTTGGATGTGGGATGTCGGGTGTCGCTAGACACAATGTCCGACGATCCAACATCGACATCCGACATCCGACATCCCTGGACAACATGTGATATAATCATCACGTATTGTCGACAGTGGAGTCGGAATCGGTATGGCGTGCGTTGACCAGCCCGCATCGGCGGCGGATCTTGGACTTGCTCCGAGATGCTCCGCTGACGACGGGTCAGCTCTGCAAGCAGATGCCGGGACTCAGCCGATTTGGCGTCATGCAGCACCTCGACGTACTCGCCGAGGCGCAGCTGGTGCTCATCCGCCGCGAAGGGAGACAGCGCTTCAACTACCTGAACGCCATCCCCATGCAGCAGGTGTATGATCGGTGGGTCTCGCGCTACGCGTCTTCAGCGGCCAAAACTGCCCAACACTTAAAGCGATACGCTGAATCCAACCCCGAGGAGAATGCGATGAACGATTCCACGTCCTGGTTCCGGGTGGTGAAGATCGAGCTTGAAGTCGAGATTGCTGCCCCACCCAAGAAAGTCTTTGATGCCCTGACCTCCGAATTGCATGCCTGGTGGCCCCACCGAATGCGCGAGGGTAGCACGGTCACCCATGATTGCCGCGTCGGCGGCCTGATTGCCGAGTCTTGGCCCGGTGGAGGTGCCCTTTACGGCACGATTACCGTCTTCGATCCACCGATGCGCTGTTCGTCGGTCGTCCAGGGATTTATGGGCGCCTGTACGATCGCCAACGATGATCTCGTCGAGGCCCGCGGTGACGGCGCGGTTTACATGAAGAGTCTGAAGATATGGGGCGAGGTCCCCGAAGAGATGGAGCGGATGTTCCGCGAGGGGAGTGCGGCGATACTCCATCAAGCCTTGAAGTCCTATTGCGAAGGAGCCCAGTTATGATCGCGTTGATTCCCCTCATTCCTCAGGCCGACGATGCGGCGATGATCGCGCTGCGCCAACGTTTCGCGAGCAGCACGTGGTCGACTACCATCCAGCTTGAAGACCGGAACGAACACGTGGTCAAGCGCTACACCGCCATGCCGGACGGCTCGCTTCGCGCCCGAGGCACGGTCATCGACTTCGGCAAAGTCACCCCAGTCGTACAAACCCGATTCACGTGGGATCGGGCCTCCAAGAAGGTGCTGATGGACGATCTTCACGGGACGATGCGCCTTACCGGCGAGGTCCAGGCCGAAGCCAACAAGCTCGTGTTCCTCTACCGGCCGGCGGGCAGCTCGATGGATTACATCCGGGACGAACTGACCTTCAACGCCGAAAGCGTCGGTGAAGGCAAGGTAACGGTCGGCGGCAAGACCATCGCGACGTACACCATGCGCCGCGTCGCTGAACCGCCGAAGATCTTCGCGCTACGCGGTCTTGATCCGGTCGAACTCGCCAAGGGCAAGGAAGTGGAGGGCGTCCCGAACTGGAACCACACTGCCGGGATGTACACGTATCGGTTCTCTTCGGACGCCAACTTGGAGGAGTTTCGCGCGAAGACCGCACAGTACGAGATTCAGTTTGGCGGCGCCTGCGGATCGATGGGTCCGCTATCCGGGCGCGGTGCGCCAGATCGGTTCATGGTCCACAAGGGGCGAATCTATCTGTTCGCCTCGGATGGCTGCCGGAGTCGGTTTGCGGCCAGTCCCGATGCATTTATCGACAAGGCGGAACCTGCCTTGCGACCCAATGGGCGCGCCCGGACTACCGGACGCAATCTGCTGGAGCTCGCTGCCCGCGCCCATGGCGGACCGGCACTCGACGCGATCAAGTCGATCGCATTCACGGAGATCTCAAAGTTCGAGTCCGAGGGGAAGCAGAAACCTTACGACCAGATGTGGATGGCGACCACGCGCGGGGAGTACGCCCATTTCTCAACATGGAACGACGTGTTCTTCGGTACGGTCGCCGGGCCGCAAGGCAACTGGTCGGGGCGGATGGACCAACCCGAGCCGATAAGCAACCCGGTGCGGGCGTACTTCGTGCGCGAGTTTGTGAAGAACCCGACGTGGATTCTCCGCAACCGGGCCCGCTACGTGACGGAGTTCAAGGGCAAATCGAAGCGGCCGGGAACCGGAGCCGAGGCCGATCTCGTCTCGGTTCACTGGCAAGGCGCGACCATCGACCTGTGGATCGACCCGACGAGTCGTAGGATCGTCGGATGGCGAAGCCTTGAGCTGCTATCGAACGGATTCAAACCGGTAAGCAAGGCGATCACGTCGTTTGTGGAAGTCAAGGGCGTCACAGTTCCGAAGACCTGGAACACTCAGGTCGATGGAGGCCAGCCGGTGCCCAAGGCCATTACGAGCTTCTACATCAACGAGATGGTCGAATCGCCGTACTTCCTCAATCCTCTGAGTGTTCGGTGAACCGCGCGGGTTGGGGCATTGGTTGTTGGAGTGTTGGTTGTTGGCAAGGTTAGAAGCTTGACCGCCCAACACACCAACACGCCAACACGCCAACACCCTAACACGCTAACGTGCCAACAAACCAACCCACCAAACGAAACTCTTTTCGGCCCCTTCCCGGTAAAACGTGCGAGATGCGTCGATTAGGGGTTCTTGCGTGTTTCGCGGTGCTTGCCGCGAGTTCATTTGGTCAACTGAAGCCACCGCCATCCCAGATGGAGGAGGCGAAGCGGCTCCATCTGCCGAAGGTCGTCGGCACCTCGGCTGAGGTTCGTTTGCGCGGCTACGAGCAGCGGAAGCGGATGGAGGCGGAGTCCTTCTACTCGAAGCTACTGTGGCGCCAGGTAGGCCCAGAGATTCAGGGCGGGCGGGTCATCCACTTTGCCACGCCTGCACTTCAGCCCAACCGCTACTACTGCGCGTTCGCGACCGGTGGCCTGTGGGTGAGCGACGATCTGGGATTCAACTGGACGCCGATCTTCGATAACGAATCGGCCTTCGCGATCGGCGACTTCGCGCTGAGCAAGGACGGCAAGACCATCTGGGTCGGCACCGGCGAGAACAACTCTCAGCGCACCAGCTACGCAGGCATGGGCGTGTTCAAGAGCACCGACTCCGGCAAGACGTGGAGCCACATGGGCCTCGCGGAGACCCACCGCATCGGTCGCGTCGTGATCGACCCCAAGAACGAGAACACCGTGTACGTCGGCGCGATCGGCGCTTTGTACAGCCAACACACCGATCGCGGCGTGTACAAGACCACCGATGGCGGCAAGACCTGGTCGCACGTGCTGAAGCTCGATGATCTCACCGGCGTGATTGACCTCACCATCGACCCGCGAAACCCGCAAGTGCTTTATGCCGCGGCGTGGGAGCGCGACCGACGTGCTTGGAACTTCCGCGACGGCGGTCCCGGCACCGCGATTTACAAGACTACCGACGGCGGTAGGACGTGGGCAAAGCTCACCAACGGCCTTCCCGGCAACGGCGAGATGGGGCGCATCGGTCTTGCCATTGCGCCGAGTCGACCCGACCGCGTCTACGCGTTCATCGACAATCAGGGCGGCGACCTTGACAGCCTCTACCGCGACGAGAACACGCCAAGCGGAACGCTCACTCCCAAACGATTCCGCCAGATCACCGATCCCAAGGTGTTCCTTGCCATCGAGCGCCGAATCCTCACCAGCTTCGTCAACGCCCACATGCCTCGCGGCACCGACGTCGATGCGACGCTCAAAGCCATCGAGGCGGGCACGATGACCCTCGACGACGTGGCCAAAAAGATGGAGGAGCGCAATGCCAATGTCTGGCAGATGGAGGTTGTGCAGAGCGAGGTCTACCGCTCCGATGACGCGGGCAAATCCTGGAAGAAAGTGAATGTCGGATTGCTCGACACCGAAGGGTACGGCTACTACTGCGGCCGAGTCACGGTGAGTCCCCACAACCCCGACGACCTCGTCATCATGAGCATGCTCCTTTGGCGATCGAAGGACGGAGGTCGCACCTGGGCCCGCATCGGCCAAGGCACCCACGTCGACTATCACAGCTACTGGATCGACCCCACCAATCCCAACTTCCATGTGATGGGGAATGACGGCGGGCTGTACTTCAGCCACGACGACGCGGCAACCTGGCGGCACATCAACCGGATGCCGGTCGGCCAGTTCACGACCATCGCGGTCGACACCAAGACCCCGTACAACATCTACGGCGGCACCCAAGACAACGGGACTCTGAAGGGCCCGAGCACCTACCGCCCGGGACGCGATAATCCTTGGCTGTGGACCAGCATCGGCGGCGGTGACGGCAGCGCGGTGGCGGTTGATCCCCGAGACGACGGCGACCATGTCTACGGCGCTTCGCAGTTCGGCGCACACTACGCACGCAACTTCAAAACGAACGAGTTCTACCAAGTTCGGCCGCGACCTGATTCTCCAACCGAGCGGTTGCGTTTCAACTGGATCAGCCCGATCCAGATTTCGCCCCACCACCCGGATATCATCTATCTTGGTTCGCAGAAGCTGCACCGATCGCTCAACAAGGGGCGCAACTTCGAGAGCATCAGCACCGACCTCACGAAGAACTTGCCGAACGGCGACGTTCCCTACTCCACATTGAAGGACATCAGCGAGAGCCCCTTCAAGTTCGGCCTCATCTACGTCGGGGCGGACGACGGCAGCGTCAAGCTGACGCGCGATCACGGCAACACGTGGGAGGACATCTCCACGCCGGCCCCCAACAAGTGGGTGAGCCGCGTGGTGGCCAGCAAGCACGATCGGGCAACGGTGTACGTCGCTCAGACCGGTTACCGCGAAGACGACTACACCCCCTACTTGTGGAAGTCGACCGACTACGGCAAGACTTGGAAGTCGATCGTGGGCAACCTTCCGCCGGAGTTCATCAACGTGATCCGTGAAGACCCGGACAAAAAGGATTGGCTCTACGTGGGCACGAACCTCGGGGTGTTCTTCACCACCGATGGCGGGCAGACCTGGATTCCGCTCCCCGGCGGCATTCCGCGCACTCCGGTCCATGATCTCGTTGTCCAGCCGACGCAGAAGGACCTCGTCATCGCCAGCCATGCCCGCAGCGTGCTCGTGTTCAAGCTCGATCAGCTGAACAAGGTGTACGAGCAGCGCGAGAAGGCGCTCTACATCTGGCCGATCTCGGACATGACCCGCGCCCGTTGGGAGTATCGCAACCGGCCCGACTGGGACACCTCCGACCCGACTTCGCCCACGCTGAATGGCGAGATGTTCACCCAGAACGCGGGCCGCGGCTCGGTGAAGATCAAGGACAAGGATGGCAAGGTCGTGCTCGAGCAGGCGATGGACTGGGCCAAGGGTTACAACCCGTTCAGCATCGATCTGCTGCTCAAGCGCGGAGCACCCCGCTACTCGACCGACGTGAAGAACCGGAAGATCACCACTGGCGAAGAAGCGGTCGCGGACCCCTACTATGCCGAGCGGTTCCAATACCTGCCGGCTGGTGAGTACACCGTGGAAGTCACCGTTGGCGATAAAACCGAAACGGTGAAATGGAAGCTCTCGTAGACTCTGTTGGAGAGTAAGATGCGACCCCCAGGAGACCGTGCCTGGGGGTTCGTGCCACACTTCCTACATGAAGCGTCCATGGATCGGACTGGTGGTGTTGGCCCTCGCGGGTTGCAGTTCGCGCCCCCACTTGGCGGGCAGCACCTGGACCACCGAAATGATGAACTTCCCGGCGACCCTCGCTTTCGAGGGGAACGGGAGCCACGAGTTGCGCATCACCTCGCCGCTGGGCGACATTGTCATGCGCGGCACCTACAGCGAGACCGATGAGACCGTGTCGCTGGTGGTCGGCGAAATCGATGTGCCGCCGGCCGCCAATCCTGGCACCCAGATGTTGCAGCGGCTGAAGGGCGCACCCCTAGTTTTCAAGCTGGAGTGGATTTCGGACCATGAAGTCACGCTGAAGCCACAAGGGCCAGCCGGCATCTTCGGACAGTCGCTCAAACTGCAGCGAAAGAAGAACTGAGCGTAGCCGCCGAGCGCGCGGGGCGTCGGATTGGAACCGAGGTCTCGCACACTCAGGTACGTTCTCAATGATGCTGGCTTTGCTTTGCGCTTTCGTGATGGGGCAACTGCCCTTGGGCCCGACCACGCCGGTGGGAACCAACCGCTCGTTTCAAGAATCGGTTCTTGCCGTTCAAGACCACCTGGAGAAAGGCAACTTTGATGCCGCCAAGCGGGCACTGACCGCCGTTCCCCAGGCCGAAATGACCATCCTTTGGGATACCAAGGGCATTCCCGAGAGTCTCCGCGAGACCGTTCGAGAGGCGAGAGACGTTGCCCTTGGACAGTGGCGACAGTATTTCAGCAGCGTCAAGCCGAAGTTTGTCGACTCGGGCAAGGCCGACCTCGTGTTCCGGTTCACCGACACCCTTCCGGACACCGCCGAGGGATTCCCGGGGGCCGCCGCCCACGTGTTCAGCACGGCTCCTGGCGAACCGCGGCTCGAAACCACCATCGCCCTCTATCGGGGACGGCCCAAGCAACTGTGCAGCTCATCGGAGTTCCACAACGAAGTCATGTTCGCCCTGGTCTCCTACATTGGCCTCGAGCGCACGCCCTTTACCGGCTCGGCCGCATTCCGCACCGACCAGACCGGAGCGGGTCGAACCCAGTTCTCGCCGTTCGAGCTTGGTACCGTGAAGCGCAGTCTCGAACTGGTCGAGAAGCTGCAAGAACTCGTCGCCACCAAGACCCGCGTCGAAGCCGCCCGTCCTCGACTTCAGATCGAGCCCCTGAGCCTGAAGCTCCCCGATGCCAATCAAGCCGACCCGGTGAAGTTCACCATCCAAGTCACGAACTCCGGCAATGCCCCCCTGTCGTTCCGATTCCAGCCCGACTGCGGATGTCTGTCCGCGAACTACTCCCCGGTTCTGGAGGCCGGCCAAACCGCGATGGTCACCGGATTCGTCGACACCGTCAACTTCGTGGGCAAGCTGCGGCATAAGTTCTATGTCTTCGCGAACGACGCCGAGATTCCCTACCGCGAGTTCCCGGTGGCCATCGACGTCGAGCCGATGGTGCGCATGGTTCGTCCGGGGCTGAACGTTCTTCAACTCACCGACTCGGGCGTTTCGACCGACGTGTTTCTCGTGGTGTCGCCTACCGCGAAGATCGAACTGGGCGAGGCCCGCATCGAGGGCTTGACCGGCGAAGTCGAGACGAGCGACTGGGAGGGTGAACTCGAACTCGTTCCCGGAGAGCCGAAGAAGAAAGTGAAGGCGATCCGCTACCGGGTGAAGCTCGCGCCTTCACCGCTTCCCGGACGGCTTCAGGCGACTCTAAGCGTGTCGACCAACAGCCCGGTCATTCCGCTGATCCGACACAACATCTTCGTCCAGCGCGGCATCGTCGCTCAGCCCGAGTCGCTTTATGTGGGCGAGATACCTCAGGCACGGACTGCGGCGAGCTTCCTGCTGACCCGACCGGGTGTTCCCTTCAAGGTCTTGGGCGTCACCACGAACAGCCCGTTCTTCACCGCGAAGGCCACGCCGAACGCGGACGGCAGTGAGTATCGCATCACCGTCGAGTTCGACGGCAAGGGGGATCCGGGCACCATCGACGTCACGGTGACGATTCGGACGGATGACCCGAAGCAACCCACGATCCTGGTTCCCGTTCGCGGCATCGTGAGATGAAGCTGCTTCTGCCCGCGTTGGTGTTACTTGGACTAGCCATCGCGCGGGCGATGACCGCTGGCGACGAACCGGGAGTGGTCGTGGTCATCGGGGGCGACACGCTCGGCTATCTCTCGCCGTGCGGATGCACCAAGCCGATGTCCGGAGGCATTCGCCGCCGCGCGACCGCCATCCGCGCGCTGACCCATGAGCGCAAAGCGGTCATCCTCGAGAATGGCGGACTCGTCAAGGGTGAGTCGCGCCAGGACGAGATGAAGGCGGAGACCATGGCCGAGGTCCTCGCCGACTTGCCGCTGACCGCCCTGCACCTCACCAGCGCCGAAGCCAAGCTCGGGAAGGGCGCCTGGGAGTCGCTAGCGCGTCTTTCCAGTGGGAAACTGATTTGCGGTCACCTCAGCCCCCAAGAGGGCCTGGTTTCTTCGATTGTCGTCAAGCACGGGCTGGCGATCACCGGAATCTCCACGCGCGCCGCGGAGATCGGCCGGGGGCTTGGGCTCACGACAACGCCGGCCGAAGATGCGATCGAAGCGTTACTGTTCACTCCGAACTCGGCACCGGTGGTGTTGCTCGAAGGCGATGAAGACGAAGCCCGCAAACTCGCCCGCGCGCACCCGACGCTCAAACTGATCGTCTATCAAGCCGACGGCGACCCGCCCAGGGCCCCACTTCGCGAGGGGCAGACCACGCTGGTCACCCCCGGCGAGCGCGGCAAGTACCTCGTCAAGTTGGTGTGGCGCGATGGCGCGTTTGGCGATTACGCGTCAGTCGACCTCGGTCCCGCATTCTCGGATGACCCCCACGCCGCCCGAGCCTACGAGCGCTACTTGGGCCGCGTGACCGACGAGAAGCTTCTCGATAAGATCCCGCGCACGAAGACCCCCGGCTACGCCGGAACCAAGACCTGCGGCTCATGCCACTCCGATGCCCACAAAGTTTGGGAGGGCACCGCCCACGCCAGTGCGCTGAGCACCCTCGAGAAGGACAAGCACGACCGCGACCCCGACTGCGTGGGTTGCCACGTGGTGGGGCTATCCTCGGAATCGGGCTTCCGCGACCGGCTGAAAACGCCCGCACTCGCCGATGTCGGCTGCGAAAGCTGTCACGGCCCGGGTGCGGAGCACGCCGCCAACCCGTACGAAGCCAAACTCAAACCGGCGGGCGAAGCCTCGTGCAAGTCGTGCCACGTGCCCGACCACAGCCCCGAGTTTGACTTCGCGAAGTACTGGGAGAAGATCAAGCACTAGCCCGGGCAAGCACATCGGCCAACTTGTGGGTGAGTTCGCTGTTCGTGGCGAGGACATCGCACCCTGCCTGCCTCCCCAGTTCAATCAGTTCCTTCTCTTTGTGCCCGGCGTGGGCGATGACCCGCATCCCGCGGGCGTGCAGTTCAGCCACCCGTTCTGCCCAATCGACTGCCGGGTCGCCAAGATTCACGATCACCACGTCGAACTCGCCTTCGACCGGCTTGGGCGCAACGGTTGCCTCATGCCCCAGCGCGCCAAGCGCCTTCGAGAGCTTCACCGACCACATCAGATTCGTTTCTAGCACCAGCACCCGCACAGCAAGAGGATAGCACCCACTGGATAAACTCGCCACCATGAATCGGCTCCTCACCCCGCTCCCCAAGATTGGCATCCGCCCGACCATCGACGGTCGCTACGGTGGAGTCCGCGAATCGCTCGAGGGTCCCGTGATGGCGATGGCTCGCGCCACCGCCGATCTGATCACCAAGAACCTGAAGCATGCGAGTGGCGATGCGGTCGAGTGCGTGATTGCCGATACGCCGATCGGCGGTGCCGCCGAAGCTGCCCAATGTGCCGAGAAGTTTGCCCGAGCCGGGGTCGGGGTCTCGATCACGGTGACGCCGTGCTGGTGCTATGGCTCCGAGACCATGGACCTCGATCCCACGATTCCGAAGGCGGTCTGGGGTTTCAACGGGACCGAGCGACCTGGCGCGGTCTATCTGGCTGCCGTTCTCGCCGGGCATAGCCAGAAGGGTCTGCCCGCGTTCGGCATCTACGGTCACGACGTTCAAGATGCGGGCTCGACCGACGTTCCCGCCGACGTCGCCGAGAAGCTGCTGCGTTTTGCCCGAGCCGGCCTCGCCGTCGCAACCATGAAGGGGACGAGCTACCTCGCCATGGGTGGGGTCTCGATGGGTATCGCGGGTTCCATCGTCGATCAGGCGTTCTTCGAGCAGTACCTGGGCATGCGCGTCGAGTCGGTGGACATGAGCGAGTTCACCGGACGCATGATGAAGGGTCTCTACGATCCCGTCGAGTATGAGAAGGCGCTGGGCTGGGTGCGCAAGAACTGCAAGGAGGGTCGGGACTTCAACACGAATCCCAAGGGCCGCGAGGCCAAAGACGCCGACTGGGAGACCTGCGTGAAGATGACGCTGATCGCGCGCGACCTGATGGTCGGAAATCCGCGGCTTGCCGAACTCGGCTTTGTCGAAGCTTCTCGCGGGCACAATGCCCTCGCCGCCGGCTTCCAAGGCCAGCGCCAGTGGACGGACTACTATCCGAACGGCGACTTCCTCGAGGCGATGCTCTGCTCGTCGTTCGACTGGAACGGACGCCGTCAGCCGTTCATCGTTGCGACTGAAAACGACGCTTTGAACGGGGTCTCGATGCTGTTCGGCCACTTGCTGACCGGAGCCGCACAACTCTTTAGCGACGTCCGCACGTATTGGAGCCCCGACGCGGTCAAGCGCGTCACCGGGCACACGCTTGCCGGTCGCGCGGAAGGTGGCCTATTGCACCTGATCAACTCGGGCCCTTCGGCACTCGATTGGACCGGCGAACCCGACGGCGCGGTGAAGCCGTGGTACGAGATGGGCGATCGGGATGTCGATGCTTGCCTTGCCGCGACCGAGTGGTGCCCGTCAATTCTCGAGTACTTCCCGGGCGGCGGGTACTCGACCGACTTCACCACGCGAGGCGATCTGCCCGTCACCATGTGCCGGATCAACTTGGTGGGCGGTCTTGGCCCGGTGCTTCAGATTGCCGAGGGCTGGACCGTCACGCTCCCCGATTCGGTCCACGAGTCGCTCGACCTTCGCACGAATCCGAGCTGGCCGACGACGTGGTTTGCTCCGAAGCTGACCGGCGCCGGTCCGTTCACCGACGTGTACTCGGTGATGAACGCTTGGGGTGCCAACCATGGCGCGATCGCCCCGGGCCACATCGGTGCCGATCTGATCTCGCTCGCCAGCATGCTGCGGATTCCGGTCGACATGCACAACGTGGCTGAGGTTTTCCGCCCGTCTTCGTGGACCCGCTTTGGTGCGATGGAGCCGCAAGGGGCCGACTACCGCGCATGCGCGACGTACGGCCCGTTGTACGGTTAGAGGTCTTCA
>JANJUB010000017.1 GCA_024710805.1 Fimbriimonadaceae bacterium
GGGATTGGCGTGACTGACGAACAGCGCCTTGAACCCGTGCTTCGGGAACTTGATCTTCGGGTTGATGGACTCGGTCGGCTGACCCAGCACGAAGTAATGCATCGGAACTCCGTTCGGGCGCTTGCCGTTCGGGAACCACCACGGCGAGACATCCAGCCGGAAGTGGTGCTGGCCAGAGTAGATCGAGACCGATTCGCCGGGCTTGCCGTGCGCACCCACCAACGTCGCGAGCAGGAGTACCGACCGAATTGTCAGGTCGCCGTGGAGGCGATGATTGATGCCCATGCCGATGATGATCGAACTGGGGCGTTGCGTAGCAAAGCGAATGGCGACGTTTCGGATGGTCTCGGCGGGGATATCGCAGATCGGCGCCACCGCCTCTGGGGCGTATTCCGGGCGCATCACCTCGTCTTCGACGAGTTCGTATACGGGACGGACGTACACCTTCGAGCCGTCAGCAAGCGTCACTTGACGCCGCCCATGAAACGCGAACTTGGCATCCTCGGGGAGGGCGAGCGAGTCCATCGGCAGCTTGTACAGCCCGTCTTTGCCTTCGTCCCACACCATAAACTCGGCGTCGGTGCCTTGTCCGACATCGGAGGCCCGAAGCCGTGAGCCGTCATCTTCGCGGATCAGAGTCGCCATGTCGGTGAACTTCTGGAGGAACGCCCAATCGACGTGCTGGTTCTGGATGATCACCTGGCACATCGAGAGGGCGAGCGCTCCGTCGGTCCCGGGGTTGATCGGCAACCATTGGTCTGCCCCTTTCGAGGTCTGGCTGCACCGCGGATCGATCGAGATGATCTCACAGTTGTTCTTCTGCTTGGCGTAAGTGGTGAGGAACTTGGCGTCGGGGATTCGGGTTTGGAACACGTTGCTCGACCAGAGAATCGCCGTCTTGCAGTGCGCCCAGCTCTTGGTTTCGCACTCCACGCAGTCGATACCCACCGTGTGCGTGAACCCCATCGAAATATCGCCGTTGAAGTCGTAGGCGGTCGCGAACGACATGCCGAGCAGCGCCGCCATTCGGACCTGCGCACCCTTCTGCACGTAGCCGGTTCCGACGACCTGGTTGAACAGCAGCATGGACTCGGGGCCGAACTCGTCGCGGATCCGAATCATGTGGCCCGCGATGTAGTCGAGCGCCTCGTCCCAGGTGGCCTTCCGCCATTTGCCCTCGCCTCGCTCACCGGTTCTGATCAGCGGCGTATGGACGCGATCCGGCCCGTAGATCAGGTGAGTCATCGACATGCCGCGCAGGCAGCCACGCGGGTTGTAGTCTTCACACGGGTAGTCGGCGGCGGGCTTGAGATCGACGATCACATCATCGACGACGGTCGCCAACCAGCCGCAAGCGCCGGTGCAATTGGGGCTGTCGGTGGTGCGCACGACGCGTGCGGGTGATGCGGGAGCTGGTTTCGGTTGACGTCCAGGAACGGCGTGACGGGTTGCCATAGTTGCCTCGTGCTGGCAAAGGTTAGCCACGCACGGCGCAACGGCCTATGATTCGCATCATGATCGTGGAAAAATAGCGTGTTGGCGTGTTGGCGTGTTGGCTGTTGGAGCTGGAGACGGCTCTCGGCGACTCCACAAGGTCGATTCCAGCAACTCGCGAACCCAACAAGCTAACACGCTAGCACGCCAACACGCTAACGCACCTACCCCACGAATGGCTGACCCTCGATGATCGCCATCTGATTCAGCGCGATCAGCTTCCGCTTCTCCTCAGGCGACACGTTCTGGTGGTCGCCGAAGTCCTGACCAACTTCCTTCATCACCTCGACGAGGTCGTCGTGGTGAAGCTGCGACTGATACGGCTTGCCGCTTCGCGCACAGGCCGCAACGGGGCCGTTCGCGCCCTCTTCCTTGTAGTAGGCCACCCCCAACTGGGCGGGGCGCTGAATCACGTGGAACAGCTTGCCGAACGGCATCCACAGCAACAGCAGGATCACCGTGAACGCGTGAAGCAGCGAGATGAAGCTGAAGTGCGCGCCGCCCATCAGCTTGTACGACGCCGTGATCATGAGCCCGGTGATCGACACCGCGAACAGGAGGACAAGCGGAATCAAGTCGTTCTCGAGCGTCTGCACGGCATGTGCGCCACGGTCAAAAATCCGCCGATGCATGGCCAGCGCCACTCCGGTCAGAACCAAGACGGCGCTGATGTTCAGGCCGTTGAACAGCACCCACCCGATTGGGCTGTAGGGGTCGAACACAAACTGGGGCATCCCCATGAACTCCACTTGGTAGCTCACGCCGTCGGCGGCAACGCCGAACTGAACCCAGCCCCAGCTCAGCGGAAACGTGATTGCAAACGCCAACAGACAGCCCCACGCAATGCCCATGTGCGCGATCCAGCGGTTAGATCCGCGCCGCTCGATGAACTTCTGCGCGACGATATTGTTCCAGAGCAGCCCCACAAGCTTGATCAGATTGACGGCGAGCCGCTTCGGCCGAAAGAACAGCTTCCAAGACGCGACGAAGTAGCGCCACGTCGGCGGGCGCTGAATCCACATAAGGTAGCGATAGGCGAAGGCGAAACCCGCGAGAACCGTCGCGGCGGCATACGCGGCCAGAGGTGTATCGAACCGGCTAAACGCCCCGGAGCCGAAGTAAATCCCGGCCGAGATGAGAGCAGCCATGGCGACTCCGCCTGACATCGCGATCGTCGTTGCGCGCTTCATCGGCCGTGCTCCAAGACTTCATCGACCCAGCCGAGGCCGGCCATCATGTTCGGGAATCCAACGGTCGGCCCAAGCAATACCGCCACATGGCGGATTTCTTCGGGAGTCGCACCCGCTTCGAGCGCCTTGTGGGCATGGCTCTTCGCGCCGCCCTCCATCCGAGCCGAAAGCGAGATGGCCAGCTTGACCAGACACCGCGTTTTCTCATCCAGCGGCCCCGCCTCGCCAACGGATTGGCCGTAGGCCTCGTAGGCTTGGCCTACCTCTGGGTATTCCTCGAAGAACTGCCGGTAACGCTTAGGCAACTTGCCCATGAACCCATCTTAGCGAATCGAGCCTGTCATTTTTATGACGAGCATCATAATCTCGGGATTGGGAGTCGACGTCCCACAAGCACTGCTCCCTAAGTTTTGCTTGAAAAGCCCGTATTAATACTAGGCGCAGTTCGGGGTCGGGGTCTTTATCCTAATGAAGAAACCCCGGGAATCACGGGGAGGAGATCCAATGAGACTTACGATAACCCTGGCGATGATGGCGACGGCGGCAGTCGGCCTGTCCCAATCATTCTTCGATGACTTCAATCGCGCGGATGGCGGCCTTGGCCCGAACTACACGACGGTGACGGGTGGTATGCAGATCCTCGGCAATGAGGCGACCGGTACCGCATCCAGTAATGGCCTCACGATGGTGAACGCGGGGATGTTCTCCGCCGCGTACACGGTTCACCGGGTTCAGGCGGATATCCGGCTGATGGATACGACATCGACCCTGACCTATTCTGCGCTGGCGCTTGCGCACAATGGCGTTGCTGCGGCCAACAATGGCATCTTCGTGAAGCTACAGCGGCAGGTCGCGGGCGGATTCAGCCACATCGGCATCTACACCGGTGCGGGGTCCAGCTCTGCCAACCTCGTTACGCCGGGAGGTGCCTTCCAAGCACTCACTACGCCCTTCACGGCAGCGCGTCTGACCGTGATGGTCACGAGCCCCACCACGCTCTACACGGGCATCGACACCAACTTCGACAACACCGATGACATCATCTACAACTCGACGATGAACATCGGCCCCCTCGTGGTTGGCAATGGGGTCGGGTTGCATACGTTTGGCACCCTGAGCCGCATCGACAACTACCGCGCGACTGCGGTGCCCGAGCCGGCGACGCTCGCCGTTCTTGGTTTTGGCGCCCTCGCCGCCGTGCGTCGTCGCCGCAAGTAGTCGTAGAGCGACGATCTTAGAAAGCGCGGGGTAGACGCCCCGCGCTTTCTCATGCAATCATGTCGTTATGGCGGGCACTCGAGTCGAAGCAGTTTTGTTGACGGGCGGGTCCGGCCGCCGCATGGGAATGTCGAAAGCCCACCTGATGGTCAAGGGAGTT
>JANJUB010000128.1 GCA_024710805.1 Fimbriimonadaceae bacterium
TCTCCAAGGGAAAGGAGGGGGCTCATTCACTGCTCCATACTCAGGACAAACTCCCTGAGCACGTCCTCGAACTCCGCGACCGACGAGCACCTTGTTAGCCGCTCGCGGGCTTGGGCAGCGCCGGGGTAGCCCTTGATGTACATGGGAATCTGTCCCCGGAGGGCGCGGCATGCACGAAGCTCCGGGCTTGGTGGCCCCAGGTCGGCGGCGGTTTCGTACTCCACCATCATCCGCAGGTGCTCCATCGCGATCGAAATCCGATCTTCGAGCGTGGGTTCGGGCGGCTCGGATTCGCCCACCATCGCGGCTCGGATTCGCCCGAGCGCCCAAGGGTTCGAGATCGCCGCCCGACCGACCATGACCCCATCGCAACCGGTCTCGTTCAGCATCCGCAGAGCGTCGGCGGGAGTCTTCACATCGCCATTTCCGACGAGCGGCACCTTCACCGCCTTGCGCAGCGCCTCGATCAACTTCCAATCGGCCTCGCCTTCGAATCCCTGCTTAGCAAAACGCGCGTGGAGTGTGATCATCTGCGCTCCGGCATCGACGAACCGCTGGGCGAGGTCGGGTGCGGCGAACAGCGAGTAATCCCACCCGGCGCGAACTTTGACCGTCACCGGCACGTTGACCGCGTTGACGACGGCGCGGACGATCGCCTCGGCGGTGTCGGGGTCTTTGAGGAGTGCCGCGCCCGAGCCGGTCTTGCACACCTTGGGCACCCAGCAGCCCATGTTGATGTCGACAATGTCCGCCCCCGACTCCTCGCATAGACGCGCGGTTTCGGCCATGATGTCGGGCTCCGCACCGAAGATCTGAATGCCCAGCGGTCGCTCGTCGGGGTGAACCTGCAGCTTCTTGTAGGTCTTCTTGGCCTTGTAGTGGATGGCCATCGCGCTCACGAACTCGGTGAACATCAGGCCAGGCCCGCCGTACTGCTTGGCGATGAGGCGGAACGGGAGGTTGGTGACATCCTCCATCGGGGCGAGCACGAGAGGATTCTCGACGCGGACCGCGCCGATCGAGAATCCGGGGAGGGTGCTCGTCGCCATGAGCTAATTGTGGCGCGTCCTTAACTTCCCAAGATGTGGGCGGGGGGCGATCGCGGCGAAGCACACCCCAGAATTCCAGTGTAGGCGCAGGTTTCGAGTCCCGCGGATAGCGGGACGAGGCCCTGCGAGGGCTGACCGCATGTTACTATGGCTTCAATGCGATTGCCAAAGCTTCCCGATGAGGCTTATCGAGGCTTGGTGCACTCGGCCTTCACGGCTTGCGTTGAGGAGCGGCGGAGTGTTCTCAACAACAACGAAGTTGCCGATTCGGTGGCTGAGGCGCTCTCGCATGCGGCTCGGGAGACCAAGTGCTTCATTCCGATTTACTGCTTGATGCCCGATCATCTCCACGTGATGTTCAGCGGCACGTGCGAGGAGTCCGAAACCCGACAGGCGATGATCCTCTTCAAAGCAATTCATGGCAAATGGCTCTCGGTGCGCCGCCTGCCTTGGAAGTGGCAGCGTGGGTTCTACGACCATCGTCTTCGAGGCGGTCAAGACTGGCGGAACCACGCTCGGTACATCGCGATGAACCCAGTGCGGGCGGGGTTGGCAAGCGAGATGGGCGAGTACCCGTTTGCCGGCACCATTGGCGTGGAGTGGAATGAAGTCTTCTGGTGAAAGTAGCGCAGGGCCTCGTGCCTGGCGGCACTCGAAACCTGCACCCACATCCATTCTCGAAAGTAGCGCAGGGCCTCGTGCCTAGCGGCACTTGAAACCAGCGCCCACAACATCATTTGTTCATGTGGCGATGGTAGCGCGATGTGGCTCGGATCGTCCTACAATGTAGATATGCGATGCAAGCGAAGTTGGCTGTGGATGGCGGCACTGGTCGTCGCGGGATGCGGAGGCACGTCGGACAGCGCGTTGCCCGGTGGCAATCCCGGCCTGTACGGTAATCCGATTCGCGACTCGCGGAGCGTGAACGGATGGTAGCGGACGCCACGACAGAACTTGCCAAAGGCACGAGTGCCAAGGTCGCCGAAGCGGGTGAGGCTTTTGGCTGGAAGTTGATGCGGGAAGTCGCGGGCAAGGACAATGTCCTCATCTCGCCCTTGAGTATCAGCACCGCGCTGTCGATGACCCTCAACGGAGCCCAGGGCGAAACCCAGCGCGAGATGCGCGACTGCCTCGGACTCGGCAAGCTAACCTCGGCGCAGATCAACGACGCAAGCCGAACCATGGGCCAGTTGCTGGTGAACGCCGATCCCGCGGTCAAGCTTCGCATCGCCAACTCCATTTGGGCCAAGCAAGACGCCGCCTTCAAGGATCCGTTCCTCAAGATGAACGAGGATGCCTACGGCGCGCGGGTCGAACGGCTCGACTTTGCCGACCGCAAGTCGGTCGAGACGATCAACAACTGGGTGAAGACCGCGACGGAGGGCAAGATCGAATCGATCATCGACTCGATCAAGCCGGAAGATCGCATGTTCCTCATCAACGCGGTTTACTTCCGCGGAACCTGGGCCGAGCCGTTCAAGAAGGACCTCACCACCGACGCCGACTTCACGAAGCCCGACGGGGAG
>JANJUB010000163.1 GCA_024710805.1 Fimbriimonadaceae bacterium
CCTCACGTGGGGACCGGAGCGGATGACGCCCGAACTCGTCCGCCTGAAGGAGAAGCAACCGTGGGCATCTGAGGAGGAGCGACAAGAGGCCCTGCAGTCTGCCTACCAAGTCCTCAGCGCGGCCGAAGCCATCGCGCCCGAGGTCAAGCGCGGCGCGACGAACGCCAATGCCCAACTCCGAGAAAGCTTCCCCTGGGCCAGCGACGAACAAATCGCCCGCGCGATCCAGCAGGGGCTCTACTCCCACTGGCGCGACACCGGCCTTTAGATGATCTGAACGTCGTTCGGGCCTTTCTGCACCGAGCCGATGATCGCCGCCGCTTCGCCGGACTCATTCAGCCGCTGCACCACCGCCGCCGCGAACTCCTTGTCCACGAGCAACACCATGCCGATGCCCATGTTGAACGTCCGGTACATCTCGACATCCGGCACGCCGCCGATGTCCTGAATCAGCCGGAAGATCGGCAAGGGCGACCACGACCGCCGCTCGATGATCGCCTGGTAGTCCGAGGGCAGCACGCGGGGGAGGTTGTCGTAAAGTCCTCCGCCCGTAATATGGGCCAGCGCATAGATTTGCGGAAGTGCCTGCAACATAGGATAAATGGATCGGAAGTAGCAGCGGTGGGGGGTGAGCAGTTCCTCACCGAGCGTTCGACCCAAGCCCGGCACCTCGTCGCGGACCGACATCCCGCCAATCTCGAGCAGCACCCGCCTCGCCAGCGAGAAGCCGTTCGTGTGTAAGCCGTTGCTCGCAACGCCGATGATCGCATCCCCCGGAGTGGGCTTGCCGCGCGGAAGCTTACGGTCGGCATCCACCACGCCCACAATCGTGCCCACCACATCGACTTCGTCGTCATGGTAGACCCCCGGCATCTCGGCGGTCTCGCCGCCGATCAGAACGGTCCCCGACTCGCTGCAGGCCGTAGCCATACCTCGCAGCACCGCCTCAAACTGGCTGGACTGCAACCGCGACGTGCCGTAGTAGTCGAGAAAAAATAGGGGTCTCGCGCCTTGGCAAAGGATGTCGTTGATGCAGTGGTTGACGATGTCATGGCCAAGGCCTTCGTACCAGCCAACCATCGCGGCAACCTTGGTCTTGGTGCCGACGCCATCGATCGAGCTCACCAAGATGGGATTATCGATATCGGGGAAGCTGGCGCGGAACAGACCGCCGAATCCGCCCACGCCAGCGACGACGTTCTCGTTGTAGGTGGCCTGAATCGTAGGAACGACGGCGCGAAGGGCGCGTTGTGCCTCGTCGATATCGACGCCGGCATCGCGGTACGAGGGAGACTCCGCCATAGGTGCGAGCGTACCCGTGGCTCAAACAGCTTCACTTGGCGATACCGTCCGGGCGGGCCGTGCGTCTGGTTCCTTCGATGGTGCTTTTGACGCTTGGATTGATGGATGACGACGCCGCCTTTCAGAAGGCGCTGAAGTGGGTGGAGGGACAGATTGCCCGAGTCGAGCGCGGGCCGAGATTCGGGGACGACGGCGCCATGCGGTTTGCCGCTATGGATGCCCAAGAGGCGGCCGAAGCGGTGCTGGCGAAGTACGGCTCACGCCCGGCAATCCACCGCGTGTTGGGGCGCATTTATCACGCCCTGGGCGAGTACGCCGAGGCTTCCGCTGCATTCGAGCTCGGCGGCCAACCTGCCCAGGCGAATCGCTCGCGAGAATTCGGGCAAGTGAAGTCGCTGTTCGAGGCGAACCATCCGAAGCGGGTCGTGGCCAGCATGGCGCGCATCGGCGAAGGGGGCAAGGTGCGCTGGGTCATCGCCCACGGCGATCGCCACTCGGACACCGACGACATCATCACTCCCCACGTAAACGTCCGCGTCACGATCCGCGAATCGGGGGCCAACGTCTTCACCTCGGCAAATCTCAAGCGTCCCGAGTGGGACGAGAGCGAGTTCAACGAAGCCAATCTGTACGTGCGCGACTTGAATGGCGACGGCCGGAGCGAGGTCGTGTTCATCGGCGTGTTTTACGGAGCCAGCTGGACGCCGTCGGTCCTGAACGTGCTCAGCCAAAGCGGTGCCAAGTGGCAGACCTCGAGGACGATCGCCACCCATGATCCACTCTGGATCGACGATCTGGATGGCAATGGCACAATCGAAGTAGGCGGCGTCAATGTGATCGGAGTCACCCTCTCGCATGCTGCTCAGCCGCGCTGGCTCGAGATTTACGATTGGGCCCCTGCATCCGGCCTTGTGCGTTCGGACTCGAAGTACCGCAACCGTTACCGAGACCTTCGGAAGGAGATCGACGAGTTGCTGAAGGAGAACAAGCACGACTGGGAACTGCTCGCTTATCGGGGCCGCATCGCCCGCATCTTCGGCAATCGAAGCGAAGCGGCAAACTGGGAGGGGCGAGCGCGAGCAGCTTTAGCGGCTGAGCGCCGACGCGATTCCGAACTGCCGGCTTCGCTCGGCGTCTACATCCGAAAAGTGGTTCGTCAAGACGAAGTAGGCGACTCGCCCCGCCTGTAGGGTAAATCGCCAAAGTTGAAGAGCGATCCCGCCGGTACGGTCAGTCCGTGGCGTTTTATCCCCCTCCTGTACTTCATGCAGGCGGTGCCGGTCACGCTCGTACAAGACGTTGCCACCGTCGTCTACAAAGACCTCGGCATCGCGAATGAGTCGATCACGAGGTGGACCTCGCTGATCGCGTTGCCGTGGTCGCTCCAGATGATCCTCGGCCCGCTGGTCGATCTAAACGGCACCAAACGCCGGTGGATCACCGGCGGTCAGATGGCGATCGCGGTGGGGTTGATCCTGGCCGCCTTTGCGCTGGGCACGCCAAGGGCGTTTGAGCTCTCACTGGTGATCTTGGGCTTCACCGCCGTCGCCAGCGCGCTCACCAACATCGCCACCGACGGGTTCGTGATTCTCTCGACAACCAAGAACCAGCAAGCGAAGTTCGCCGGGTTCATGTCGACGTTCTTCCGGCTGGGGAAGCTGTTTGGAGCGAGCTTGCTCGTGTTCCTAGCCGGCGTGCTGATGCGCACCATGCCCGCGGGCCAAGCGTGGCCAATTGTCTTCTTCCTGGGCACGGCAGTCTATGGGCTGGCCCACCTCGGACTGCGACCGCTTCTTCCCCGCCCTGAAGCCGACATCGTGAAGGGGGATCGGGCCGAGACCTCGATCACCCTTCGCCAGACCGTCGCCTTGCTTGGTACCGCGCTCGGCGGCTACTTTACGATCAACGCAATCGTGCGCCTGGTCGCCCACGCAATGGCGGTGAACTTCGACATCATGCCCGGCTGGCGTCTGCCCGAAGATAACCGAATCCCCCAACTGATGGGAGTTGTCGAAGGCGGGCAGATCGGCTCGCCGGTGATGACCGAGGTGGCGCAGTTGGCCGTAGCGGGGACCGTTGCCGTTCTTTCAGTTTCGGCGGCCATCCGCTGGATTCGCGGACGCGAGATGGGCAACGCCCTCGGCAGCTTCTTCGCCCAAGAACGGGTTGCCGCGATCCTGTTCTTCATCCTCTTCTATCGGTTCGGCGAGGCAATGGTCGGCAAGATCACACCCCTCTTTCTAAAGGATGCGGTCGATAAGGGCGGCTTGGCAATCGCGAATGAGCAACTCGGCATCCTGAGTGGCGGTTTCGGCGTGATCGGCATTATCCTCGGCGGCATCACCGGCGGCTGGGTCGTGTCGAAGATCGGCTTGCGACGGGCGTTCATTCCGCTCGCCCTCGCCATGCACGTCCCGAACGTGTTGTATCTGTTGGCCAGCTACCGCCTCTTGCCCATGCAAGCGTACGATCTGCCCTGGCTTGGACCGCTCAGCCCAATGCTCGGCGGAATGTTGTTCGTCGATCAGTTCGGCTACGGCTTCGGGTTCGCCGGGTACATGATCTATTTGATGTGGGTGGCCCAGCGGGGCAACTTTGTGACGAGCCACTACGCGATCGGCACCGGTCTGGGCGCGCTGTGCATCGCCATCGCGGGGATTCTCAGCGGGGTGGTACAGGCAAACTTCGGCTATTCGGGAGTGTTTTGGGCGGTGCTCGTGGGATCGATTCCGGGGTTGCTCGCGTTGCTGTGGATACCGTTGGAGGATGCCCATCGCTCGATCAAAGTCTCGGTGGATTAGGCGGATTCCCGTCTGGGGTTTGGCGCTGTTTGCAGTAGCTGGCTGTGGGCCTTCCGAAAATCCGAAATCTGAAATCGACAATCAGACATCGTTGACCCCACCCCCTGACCCCCTCCCCGCACACGGAGAGGGGGAGATGGACGCCTGGATGGTCGTCAACCGAGACGCGGCGGAGAAGACCCTCGCCTGGGTGAGCAACGGTCGAGTCGGGGCGAGAATCAGCCGTTCGGGGGAGATTGCGCTCATCCTTCGGCCTTCCGAAGCAGGCACCGAAAACTGGACGCCCTACAAGATGGAGACCCTCCGACGGGCTTGGGATGGCCAGCCGATCCGACCCGAAGCCGCCGACTACGAAGAGCGATGGGACCTGCGCACCGGGCAACTGACGCAGCGATATCGATGTCGCGGCCTGAAGGTCGAAGTGGTCACCCAGGCCCTTGGCGACCGGATCGAGCAGCAGCGAACCTACACAGCCGAGCGGGCTGGGACTCTGGAGCCGCCGGTCGACGGTCAACCTTCGAAGCTCTATGCCGGCGATGTGGTCACCACGGGCAACCTCAAGGAGATGCCAACGATCGACTTGGCGACGATCGAGGTCGACGGTCCGGCCGAAGATCGGCAGGCGATCAACGCCATGCGCCTCACCCTCGGGGCGGCGATCGACCCGAAGGTGGGACGATCGGTCGCGCCGCACGGAACAAGTTCATCGCTCTACAACGGCAGAGTTTTCTGGGACGCTGAGATGTGGGTTTTCCCGAGCCTCTTGTTGCTCGATCCCGAGCGCGCCAAAGCAATCCTGGACTACCGACTCAACCGCAAGGACGCCGCGTTCAGCAACGCGCAGGAATGGGCCCAGGAGAAAGGGAAAAAGCTCTCAAACGCGGCACTGAAGTTCCCTTGGGAATCAGGGCTAAGCGGCAAAGAACTCGCCACCGGCGAGTTCAAAGATGAACTCCATGTGAATGGCGGCGTCCTTTGGGCGCTGAACCAGGGTGAGCAGTTCGGGCTCGTGACGGCTGCCCAGACTGACCCCATCGCGCAAGGATTGAGCGCATTCTGGCGAGGGCTTCTGACCCCTCGCGAGGGTGATCTCTTCGACCTCAAGAACGTCCTCGGCGTCGACGAATGGAAGCGCGTAGACAACGAGCTCTACACGAACCTTCTCTCGCAGTGGACGATAAACGGGCGGAGTTGGCAGCGTCCCGGGTGGGCACCGGAGCTTTACTTGCCGAGAAGTGCCGGCAACTTTACCGCCTACGAGGGCGAGCGGCAGAACGTGTTCAAGCAAGCGAACACCCTCCTCGCCGTCTATCCCCTGCAGTATCCGGGCGCTGAGAAGGAGGCTTACCGACTGCTCTCCATCTATGCGCACAAGCTCGACCGGCGCGGGCCGCCGATGTCGGAAGCGATTCACGCGACCGTCCGCGCCCGTTTCGGAGACCCCGACGAGGCCTATACCGAGTGGCGCAAGGGCTGGAGCGAGTTCATGCGCAACGGACTCTTCAGCGAGTCACGCCGCGATGATCGGACGGTGTTTGTCACCGGCGCGGGCGGATGTCTGCAGACCGTGCTCTACGGATTCGCCGGATTTCGGATAGACTATCAGCAGAACCCGGACGCGAAGTGGAGCATACCGCTCCGCAACGGTGGATGGTTGAATGTGAACCCCCGGCTTCCGACCGTTTGGAAGCGAATCACGCTCCGAGGAGTGGAGATTCTGGGCAAGAAGTTCACATTTGAGATCTCTGCCGACCGAGTCCAGGTACTGGAAGGAGACGGGTAGAAGAGTTATGCCGAATGTTGTCCTCACGATCGACTGCGAAGGAGCCCACCACGATCGCTGCTTTACCAGCGACTATGTCAAGATTCTCGAGAGCGCGTTTGTCCCCGCGACGTGGTTGATCCACGTTTCGATGAAGGACCCAAGCGCCAACACCAACCTGTACTATCACGAGTACGTCCACAAGATCCCCAGCTGGCACGAGTTCGGAATGAAGGTCAACTTCGAGAACGAGCGCGGCTACGTCGAGGATGAGAAGGAGCGATGCAACATCATGTGGATCGCCAAGGACACGCTCAAGTCCCACCTGATGAAGGCGACGTCGTTCCGCGCGGGCGGCTTTGCGCTGCTCCCCTCGGACATCAAGTACCTCGAGGATATGGGCATCATCGTCGACAGTTCGGTCGTTCCGGATGCCGAATACAAGATGTTCGTCGACTGGGCTGGCGCTCCGCACGAGCCGTACCACTCCGACCCGGCCGACTTGAAGAAGGAAGGCAGCAACAAGGTCTTGCACGTTCCGGTGGCAACCCACAACGGTATGCACGGCTATCTGCACCACGGATTCGATGCGCTGGTGCCGTTGTTCGAGGCGAACATGCACCGCGAAGTGATCTGCCTCGGTCTGCGGGACTATCACGATTCGTGCGACGACTTGCAGAAGACCATCCAGTACTTCCGAGGAAAGGGCGCGCACTTCACGACGCTAACCCAGGCTGCGAGCGAGCACTACGAGCACCACGCGGCGCTCGCCTCCGCGCAAGCGAAGTAGTTTCAAATCGAGATCAGGAAGCGGGTGGGAGTTGACTCCCGCCCGCTTTGTTCATTTGCGATCCGCAACCTGGTAGATTGTGCCCATGAGGGTATCCCTCCTGTTGATCAGCATCGTCGTCCTCGCCGGTTGCGGCGCTAAGCCTTACGTGGGTACGGCTCCGGCCGGCAAGCATCAAGACATCTCGTTCCGGGCGGTCTCGACCAAGCTGGAGTACCAATCCGGCGAACCGATCAGACTCGCAGGTTACGTCAAGAACGAGGGCAAGCGGCTGCAAGCGGTGTTGATCGACGCCGACCCCCGAATCGGCATCGCTTTCACGTGCGAGATCAAAGGGCCGAATGGCACGTACCTGCCGGAAGCTCGCCCGAATGAGCCCCGCGCCGAACTCGCCCTCGACAACTCCTCGTTCATGATTCTCGACCCGGAGAAAGAGTCCCGAGTCAGCGTGTTCGAAATCCGTACAGTGAAGGGCCCGGATGGTAAAAGCGGCCCCTTGCCGCAGGGCGAGTATCAAGCCACGATTCGTTACGAAGTTCCGCCAACGGCAGGCGAGAAAACCACCGACGGACAGCCCATCCCCCATCTCGGACAGTCCCGGCGTTACTTGTCCAAGTCGCCTCGGGCCATCTGGGAGGGCACGGTGACGTTCAAGGTGAGTGCCGAGCCCTTCACGCCGCCCAGCCGGGCACCGCGCGGTGGCGGACCCAGCGGCGGCTAACCTAACGTCCCGCCGCGCCGGAGGTCGAGATTCGCGGGTCGACGCCGACTTGGCGATCACCCTGCCCGGTTGTCCAAATGGCATGGCAGGAGCCCATGGTGCGGGCCCGCTCCTCGAACACGTGGCCCTTCGCCTCCATCGCCTTGCGGAGGTCGGCACCGAGTCCGTAGGGCTCCCACCGAATCGCGTCGGGCATCCACTGATGGTGGAATCTAGGTGACGCGACCGCGCGCTGGATGTTCATGCCGTGGTCGACCACGTTGATGAGCGTCTGGAACACGGTGTTGATGATCGTGGGGCCGCCCGGCGAGCCGAGCACCATGGCTAGCTTGCCGTCCTTGGTCAGGATCGTTGGCGTCATCGACGACAGGGGCCGCTTGCGGGGCTGGATCGAGTTCTTCTCGCCTTGAATGAGCCCGAACAGGTTGGGCGTGCCCGGTTGGGCGGCAAAGTCGTCCATTTCGTTGTTCAGCAAGAAACCGGCTCCCTCGACCACCGCACCCGCTCCAAAGCTGCCGTTGAGCGTATACGTGGTGCTCACCGCATTGCCGTCGATGTCGATGATCGAGTAGTGGGTCGTTTGCTCAGATTCCTTGCCCCAGGGTTTGACCTCCTTCGCGGGGAGGGCTCGATCGGTGATGCTCTTACGGAGGCGGCTGATGTAGTCGGGCGCGAGAAGCTGGGTGACCGGTACCGACACGAAGTCGGTATCGCCTAAATGCTCGGCCCGATCGGCAAAGGCGCGTTTCATCGACTCCACCATCAGATGAAGGGTCCCGGAAGAGTTCCAGCCGAGGGTCCCTAGATCGTCACCCTCGACCATTCCCAACATCTGTAAGAGCGCGATCCCACCCGAACTCGGCGGCGGCATCGTGATGACGTCGTAGCCTCGATACTTGCCGACGAGGGGCGCGCGCGCCACCACGCGGTAGCCCTTTAGGTCAGCGGCGGTGATCTGTCCACCTTTGGCTACCATATCCTTTACGATCAGGCCCGCGGTCTCGCCCTCATAGAAGTCCTTGGCCCCATGGTCTCGGATGCGCTCGAGCGTCCGCCCAAGGTCCGGTTGCGTGAAGTTCTCGCCCGCCGCGTAGAATCTGCCGGACCGGCAGAACTGGGCGTACGCCACCGGGAACGGACGGAAAACGTCGGCGCTATCGCGGAGGCTTTCGGCTAGCCCGCGTGGCATCTTGAATCCGCGATTTGCAAGCTGCACCGCCGGCTCGACCAAGTCCCGCCACCGGAGCTTCCCGAAGCGGCGATGGGCTTCGGCCATGCCGGCCACCGTCCCGGGAACCCCTGCGGCTCGATAGCCGACCAACGAGTCTCGCGTGAGCTTGCCATCGGGTCCGATGTACATCGTTTTGCTTGCCGAGAGCGGCGCAATCTCGCGGAAGTCCAACGCCACCGTCTCTCCGCTGCGCCGGCGCACGATCATGAAACCGCCCCCGCCAATGTTCCCCGCTGCCGGATGCGTCACCGCCAGCGCAAAGCCGACCGCGACGGCGGCATCGACGGCGGTTCCTCCCTTGGCGAGGATGTCTGCTCCGACTTGCGAGGCAATCGCGCTATCCGACACCACGGCATCGTAAAAGTAGCGCTGAGGATGGACCTGCGCTTCCGTAAGCCCCGCCAGGGCAAATGTGCTCCAAACCGGAGCAAGGAACCATAGCAACTGCCTCATCACCAACGCATATTTACCAGTATTTTCGAAAAACGCTCTCGGCTACGGCTCGGGTTCACCAAACCGTGGTCCATACTAGATTCATGAAGAGAATCATTACTCTCGCCCTACTCGCAACGGCGGTAGCTTCGGCCTCCGCCCAAAACATTGCCTTCAATCCGGGTGTTAACCTTCAGGTCTTCAGCACCAACTCGAACGACGGCTACTCGGCTGGTCGTAGCGTGTGGTTCAGAGCGGACCAGAACCTGACGGTCCAGGGAGCCGGGTTCTTCAACGGGTTCAGCTCCGATGACAGCTTCTCAATGGAGCTCTTCTCGGCGACGTTCGACGGCAGCAACCTGCGCGTGAGTTCGCTAGCCTCGTTCACGGTGAACACTCCGACCGCGGGCGACGGCTACGTGGACGGCCTCTTCGGCAGCGCAGTGAATCTGGTTGCCGGAAACTTCTACAACCTTGAGGTGTTCTCCAACGCCAGCTTCGACCGCAACCACTTCTATAACTGGAACGGTCCTGGAGTTTCCGTGTCGCCGGAGATCACGATCCTGGACGGTGCTCAGGCTGGCGGGTTAGGCAACACAGTCGCCCCGGCTCTGCGGATCAATGCCGTGCCGGAACCGGCAACGATGGCCGTCCTCGGCCTCGGCGTTGCCGCGCTGGTTCGACGTCGCCGAAGCTGAGCCTCTTCATCCGAAGATGAGTGGTGGGTCCGGTCTTTCTGAGCCCGGACCCATTGTGTTTGAGTCACCTGCCACAATCATCCGTGCCATCGGCCGCCTTCACCACGCTTGGCTGCAAAGTCAACCAATACGAAACCCAGCGCATCTTGGAGTCCTTCGCTGAAGATGGGTTTGAGGTCGTTCCCTTCGATCAGCCGGCCGACGTTTACGTCATCAACACTTGCAGCGTAACGAGCATTGCCGAGAGCAAGAGCCGCTACACGGTCCGCCGCGCTCTGCGCAACAACCCTGTGGCTAAGGTGGTCGTGACCGGTTGCGCGGCCCAGATGTCGATCAACCAAGGCGAGAAGCTTCCGGGGGCGGATGTGGTCGTCCCGAATCCCGATAAGCTGCGGACCCTCGAGTTTGTGAGGAAGGCGCTTCCGGAGCTGTTCCCTCAACGAGCTGAAGCCTCCCCACCCCCCGGCCCCTCCTCGAAACAAGCCATTCGAGGAGAGGGGGAGGTGAGAGGACGCACACGGGCGACGCTCAAGATCCAGGATGGCTGCAGCGTCATGTGCAGCTACTGCTCGATCCCCTTCACCCGCCCGGGCATGGTGTCTCGGCCCGCTGAAGAAGTCGTCGCTGAAGCGGTGCGGATGGCCGAGATGGGCTATCGTGAGATCGTGCTCACCGGCGTGCTCATCGGTGCCTACGGACCCGACTCGGGGAGCGGCGGTCCAAACTTCGAAGGTCTCATCGACCAACTCCGAGACGCCCTTCGGCCGTTCGAACCGTTCCGACTTCGTATCTCCAGCATCGAGATGCGTCAGGTCACGCCAGATCTGATCGCACGCCTGCGCGAGGGCGACATGCTGGTTCCGCACCTGCACATTCCGCTTCAAGCCGGGTCGGATCGCGTCCTCGCCGACATGAACCGGCCATACCGCCAGGCTGACTATCTGCGGCTCTGCGACGAACTCTATAGAAGCGTGCCGAACCTCAACATCACGACCGACATCATGGTCGGCTTTCCGACCGAGACCGAAGACGACTTCGCCGAGACCGTTCGCGTATGCGAAGAGGTGGGCTATCTCAAGATTCACGCCTTCCGGTTCAGCCCCCGGCACGGAACCCCCGCCGATGCCATGGGCGACCCGATCAGCCCTCTCGAGAAGCAACGCCGCAGCCTCGCGCTGAACGAGATCTCCAACCGCACCGGCCGCGTTCGCGCGCGCCAAGCGATGGGGAAAGTGCTCCGCGTTCTCGTCGAGGGTAAGCCTCGACCCGATGGCCTGCTTGAGGGGCTGAGTGACGAGTACCTAACCGTTCAGTTCGCGGGACCACCGACGCTCGTCCGGTCCTTTGCCCATGTCCGCATCGAGGACGAACGCGATGGTGTCCTCTACGGTGAGTTGGCGTCCCCCGAGTCGGCCGCGCGGCTAAGGATGGCGATATGAGACGCGCGGTCATCGACGTCGGCTCGAACTCGGTACTGCTCCTCGTCGCCGAGTGGCGAGACGGTCAGTGGCTTCCCATGATCGAGACCAGCCGCGTGACCTCGCTCGGTGAGGGCACCAAGGCGACAGGGCTGCTCAGCGAACCCAGCATGGCAGCCACGCTCGCGGCTCTGCGGGACGCCTACGCCCTGGCGAGCGAAGTCGGAGTCGACAGCATCCGGGCCGGCATCACCATGGCGGGTCGGATCGCCAAGAACACTCCCGACTTTCTTGCCCGCGCCGAAGCGCAGAGCACTCCCTGCTTTGTGCTGAGCGGCAACCAAGAGGCCGAACTTGGTCTGAAGTCGGTCACCGAAGACCCCGAGTTCGCCGCTCAACCGAGGATCACGATTATCGACGTCGGCGGGCACAGCACCGAGTTGGTGACTGCCGATCGCGGAGTCGTCGAACTTCCCTTCCGCAAGAGTTTCGCCATCGGCACGCTTGCCCTCCGCACCGCCTTCGACGACCGCGAGACGCTTGACGGGCTCGACCTATTGCGAGCGAGCCAGATGATCGACGACGTGATCGGCATCGAGTACCTGCCTCACCAGTGCGGCACCGTGGTTGCGCTTGGGGCTTCGGCAACCAACCTCATCACGATCCGCGAGCGCATGACCGAGTGGAATCCGAGCCGAGTCCACGGCGCTTACCTCGACTACGAGGAGATCAGCAAGGCGGCGGGCTGGCTGGGGCGCATGACCGATGCCGAACGCGCCGCCGTGGTGGGCCTCGAGCCTGGCCGCGAGCGCACCGTCCACTGGGGCGCGCTGCTGCTGGAGCGCTTCCTGTATGCCACCCACGGACTCGGCGTTCGCGTGTCGGTTCGCGGATGGCGGCACGCGCTGCTCGCCACCGAACCCGGTAACCTCGGCGAATGATCGGCCGCTTGCGTGGAACCGTCCTCGAGACCTCAGGCAATCTCGTCACCATCGACGTCGGTGGGGTGGGTTACGAGGTGCTCGTGCCGGATAGCGTGCTGGTCCATGTCGGGCGCGAAGGGGTCAGCGCGGATCTGCGCATTCGGCAGGTGTTCCGCGAGGACGGCGTGACGCTCTATGGCTTTGCGGAAGCCGGGCAGCGACGCCTGTTCGATCTGCTCATGGAAGTGAAGGGGTGCGGCCCCAAGATCGGCCTCGCCCTGCTGGGTCAGTTGGGCGAAGAAACGGTGACCGCCGCAATCGCCGGGCAGGACGCGCGGCAACTCGCCCGGGCCACGGGCGTCGGGCCTCGTCTCGCCGAGCGGATCATTTTGGAGCTGAAGGACAAGATCTCGGAGGAAGTGCTGCTCAGCCGCGCAGCGGCTTCGGTGGCTCGCCCAGTAGCGGCTTCGGACGAAGTCGTCGAGGCGCTGATGGCATTGGGTTACCGCCGAACGGAAGCCGAGTCGGCGGCTGATTCGGCGGGCTCAGAGGGTTCGGTGGAGGAACGTATCAGAGCCGCACTGCGGGTCTTGGGAAAGAAGTAGCGACCTAGGGCGGGGGCAGAGGGCCGACGCTCATTCGGACCAGCGCCCCGTTTTTGCGACCCTCCTCGATCTGGTCCTTCCATGCCGCGGGAAGTTGATCGACCGTCCACGTGACTTCGGCGCGATACTCCACATCCTCGATGTCGAAGCTTGAGCCCGTCGAGCCCGCTCGGAACATCAGCGAGTGCCGGACTACCCGAGCGGGGTGGAGCTTCTTAAACCTGAGAATCGGCGTGAACCCGGAGATGTTTTCCGGTCTCAGACCCAGGAAGATGCCGAGACCAACCGGGCTGAGGCCGACCGCATGATCGCCCGCGAAGACCGCCAGAACCCCGTCGAAACCGTGCACCAAGTCCATGATGACGGGCACTTCCGCATCTGGGGTCGGCCCGGCGAACGGATCAAACTCGGACACCCTGGGCAGTTCCGGCAAAGATGAGCGGTGTGTTCCTCCACCAGACCGGCTGGCATAGAACGATCGCAACATCGTGTCGTACGGACCGGAGAATCGAGACAAAGCTTGTCCGAGCGTCAATCGATCGCTGGTCCGATCCTCGGCTCGGAATGCTCGAAGTAAGCGGAGCGCATCGACCTGGTCCTGGAATCCGATGAAGTTCGCAAAGACCCGACGGAACACCAATCCGAGAAGCTTGATGTCCAGGTTCTCGTGGTACGTGACCGGGGGCGACGAACCCACGTAGTCAAGGAGCGCCCCAAGGCTAGGTCGCCCGTACGGCCCTCCGGCCGCGACGAGTTTGCGCAGCGCCCCGCGATCGACGCGGTAACGATCCGCACGCGCAAACATCGACGGTTTGAGAGTCAATAGGTTTGAATCCGCCTTGGCTTGGATGCCCAAGTCTGGCAACGCCTTCCACAGGACATCGTGCTGAATCGTTGAAGCAAGTCGTTGGTGGAGCGGGTTGAAGGCGAAATCCGGAATGTGAGACACGATGTCCTTGCCGGATTGATCGGCTAGATCGAGCACCCAGTCGCTGATTGCATAAGACAGCGGCTCACGCTGAACGGCTGCCCTTGCCACGGCGACGTTCTCGGAAGCAGTCCATGGATCTGGGGCACCGACCGGCAGCACGTCGCCGAGTTGAGTGGTAAAGCTTGGGCCAGGAAGCGTTCGCGAGGGCTGAAGGACGTGAATGAGACGCTTCCCCTCATCACTAACCGATACCGGGTTCGCAGTTGGCGGAGGACTCACCTCGAACCGCGCTGGTGCAGGAGTCAGCGAAGCTCTCGCCAAGTCCAAGATCTTCCCATCTGGCCCGAAGATTCCGAGCCACGCGCTAATGCCAGCGGAGGCAAACGGGCGCGACAACCCTAGGATGATCTGATGCTGACTGGGCAGAGGCAACGACGACATCCCGGCCGACACCTGGACATCGGGCGGCACATCGATCACTTTGGCGAACTTCGCCCGCGCGGCAAGGTAGTCCTTCCAGGTGGATGGTGAGAACGCGGGAAGTCGCTGCTGTCCTGGGCGCGGATCCGATGAATAGGACACGAACGAACTGATCGGTGCCGCGGCAATCTCCCTGATCGAAAGCCGCTTCAATGAAACGCTGAGAAGAATGTTCGCCGGAGACGTGCCGGACATCACCGTTTTGAGTCCCGATCCTTGCTCCTCCAGAATCGTCTTCTTGATCTCTGCGGCGGCGGCTTCGATTTCGGCGTCCGACATCTCCGTTGGCAAGGCGTCCACCACCGGCTTCAAGCGCTCAGCCCGGTCCGCCAGTTCGAGATCCACCGCCTTCTTCACCCGCGCCGCCGAGCGGGTCAGCACCCATCGGTCGCGCTCCTTCACCCACTCCGAGTCGGTGACTTCGGCGATCCGATCCAACAGTTGCCCTACCGGCAATCCCTTAACCGACACGATGATCGGCCAATCGCGAACCTGGTTCGCCCCAAAGGTGAAGCCCGCCTGCCCAGACACGTCGCGCAAGACCTCCGCGACGGGCTTCGCAACCGTCCGCAGCGTGATGGGCCTGGCGAGGTCCGGGGCCTGGACACCGAGGATCAACAGTGCGGCAAGCATGACCTATTGTAGTACGAGCGACACGGTACGTCAACCTCG
>JANJUB010000179.1 GCA_024710805.1 Fimbriimonadaceae bacterium
CGCTAGCCGCCAAACACCAGGCTCGAGCCTAAGTGGCCGGCAACAATCGTCGCCGCACTGGCGAAGGCCAGCAACATCCAGTAGCCGGGCTTCGTCGGCGGGTCGCCTTTTCGGCGCACAAAGAAGGTCGCAAGCATCGACGCCGAGGCCGTCAGGCCGAACGCGAGATGCGCCAGCACCGTCCCCTGGAGCTCCCATCCGAGGGCGAACAGCGCGAGCAAGCCGGTGATCACCGCCGCCACCGAAACCACCGCGCCAAAGCCGAGGTTCCACAGCGCCAGCCGTCGCAGCCCCTCGTCCCCCCTCCGGTAGCCCAGCACATCCAGAAACGCTCCGAACAGGAACAGCGCGATCGGAAAGTGGATGACCAGCGGATGGAACCGGTGGTTCGGGATGGAAACCGTCTCGATCGCGGCCTCCTCGACCTCGATCGGATTCACCGGACCCGGCGGCGTGCCCTCCGGGTGGCTGCGCGGGTCGGCGGGCAGGAATCCGGCACGGATCTCCTCGGCATTCGGCCAGCCGTCGCCGTCGGTGTCATCCCTTTCAAGCGGAGCCAGAACTTCGGCGGTCAGCTGCGCGCGCCCAATCATCCCCGCTTCGACCTTTCGCCCGAACGCATTGCGCTTCGGCACCCCGGCGTGACAGTTCAGACACCCAGCCTTGTAGTTCGGAAAGTGGTCTTCGAGTTTGAAGTGCTCGCGGTAGGCGTTCCAAAACTCTGGCTTGGCGTGCGCACTCGCGCAAACCCCCAAGACCATCGCCACCAGCAAGCACACCCTCCCCATCATCGAGCCATCCTTCTACCCAATAAAGTTGACCCGGGGCCCAGAGGTTCCCCATACTGGAGCGATGCAGAACAAAGACCACGAGAAGTTGAGCAATCTCATCGTCTACGGCGGTTGGCTCGCCGCGGGCGGACTTGTCGTCGGCGCGGTGGGGTTCTTCTTCGGGTTTATCACGCGGAGCGCGGCGCTCATGGCGCTCATGGGCCTCGGCGGGCTTGCGGTGGTTGCAGGACTGGGGCTGGTGGGCTACTCGGTGTACACCGGTCTCCAAGTGGAGAATGCCGACCCGTCCTTGGCGAGCATCACCGAGTGGCCAGATACGCTTATCCAGGCTCGGTTCGCTACCAACGCGATCGGAGAAACCGTATTCTCGGACATGGACATCGACTTCGAGGACACGCAGACCAAGCTGTACCTCCAGATTTTAACGGGCTCGGGCCGGCGAGCCGAACTCAAAGCCCGACAAGAAGTGTGGGCTCAGGCTGGCGAAGGCATGCGCGGCAAGGCGATTGTCCAAGGCGACTGGCTGGTCGGATTCACGCCGACCATCGGCACCGCTGATACCTCCCCCCACCTTCGCAGCGATTCCTGAGCACCATGCCCGACCCCAACTCGGCTAACCGCTTGACCACTCGCCAATCGACGGTCGCGAAGTTCAAGGTACTGCTCGGGGTTCTCTGCTTGGCCGCGCTTGGCTACTGGATTCTCGCGCTCCACTTCCCCTTGCCCGGTTCGGGGGCGCTTCACGCGACCTACGAAGCGACGTACAGGAACGGTCGGCGGGGATCATGGCCCTTCTGGGTGCTGAGCATGGGTGGCATCCTCTTGATTGGCTGGGGACTCGCCGAACTCGGCATCCTGCGTGACGATCCGAGCTAGCCCGTGAACGCCAGCACTTCTTCTTGCGGTCCGGAAGCGGCACCCCGAACGGTAGACTCGAGGGCGATGAGCGGCTTTGTCAGTCTCGGAGCGTCTGACCTCACTTCCAGCCAGCTCTACGACATCCTGACCTTCGCGATTCAACCCCGTCCCATTGCGTTCGTCAGCACGGTGGGTCCGGATGGCGTTGCTAACCTCGCGCCGTTCAGCTTCTTCATGCCCGGTGGAGCCAATCCGGCCAGCCTGGCGTTGAGCGTGAATCGAGGCGGAGGAGGCCGAAAGAAGGACACCCTCCGCAACATCGAAGCAACCGGCGAGTTTGTGGTGAACACGGTCATCCGCGACATGGCGCACGGCATGAACTCCACCAGCTATGCCTACCCGGCAGAGGTGAGCGAATGGGAAGGCGCAGGCTTGACTCCGGTCCCGAGCCTCTTGGTCGCGCCGCCTCGGGTGGCCGAGTCCCCTTTTCAGTTTGAGTGCCGGCTCTTCAAAGTGATCGAACACGGCGAAGGCACCGGCTCCGCGGTCTACATCATCGGCGAAGTCGTGCAAGTACACGTGGCCGCGGCCTATTGGGCGGAAGACCGGCTGGTGGCCGCGCCCTACGAGGTTCTCAGCCGCCTAGGCGGGGCGGGTTACCTCGATGTCGGCGCGCTGGAGACCTTCGATCTGCCGCGCCCGACCGGCCCGAACGGGTCATAATCCCACCCTAGGCCATGCGCCTCAAACACGTCCGCATCTTTGGGTTCAAGACCTTTGCCGACCGCACCGAGTTCGATCTCGAGGGCGGTTTCGTTGCTGTGGTCGGACCGAATGGTTGCGGCAAGTCGAATCTTGTCGATGCGATTCTGTGGGGCCTTGGCGAAGTAAGCGCCCGACAACTCCGCGCGGCCACGTCGCAGGACGTGATCTTCTCGGGGAGTTCCAACCGCAAAGGGGTCGGCTTTGCCGAGGTCACTCTGATCTTCGACAACGAAGACGGCGCCCTGCCCATCGGCAGCTCGGAGGTGAGCGTGACCCGCCGCCTGAACCGTGCGGGTGAGAGCGAATACGCCATCAACCGCCAGCCCTGCCGGCTACGCGACATCCTCGAACTTCTCGCCGACTCGGGCCTGGGTCGCGCCGGCTACGCCATCGTCGGGCAGAAAGACATCGACCAAGCCCTCGCGGCGTCTGCCGACGACCGCAGAGCGTGGGTCGATGAAGCGGCGGGCGTCATGCGCTACCGCACGCGAAAGCTGGAGTCTCTGCGACGACTCACGCAGGCCACCACCCACCTTCAGCGGGTGACCGACATCCTCAGCGAGATCGAAACTCAGCGCGAGCCTCTGAAAGAAGAAGCCGAAGCTGCCATCCGGTACAAGAGCGTGCTGGGCAGCCTGCGCGAAGTGGAAAGCGGACTGCTGATCCAGGAGATCGCCCGCAGTGTTCGCGAACTCGAGGAGGCCCGCACCCGCCTGCAGGACGCGGAGTCGCTGATCGAGAAAGAGTCCGCCTTGGCCGATGCCGCCGACGCCGCGGCAA
>JANJUB010000191.1 GCA_024710805.1 Fimbriimonadaceae bacterium
GACGCGGATGAAGTGGTTAGTACCGACCTGGGTTGCCTGATGCACTTGCGCGGACGGGCGAAGTTCGGAGAACGCGAGTTACGGCTGAGGCACGTGGCCGAGTTGTTGGCGGAGGCGGTCTCGTGAGGCCACCGGTCGAACAGTTTGCCCGGGGGCTCGACCCCAAGACGCAGCAGGCGGTGGCGAAAGCCAGCGCGCTGAAGACCGCGGGTCGGCCAGCCGTCTTGGCCGGAGCCTTTGCGGATGTCGAGGCGGCCCGGCAGGCGGCCGCCGAGACCCGAGACTACGTGCTCAACCATCTGCGTGATTTGCTGGTGGAGTTCGAAACCCGAGCCGCCGCGAACGGGTGGGTGGTGCACTGGGCGCGCGATGCTCATGCGGCACGCGAGATCGTGCTGGGCATTCTCCGCAGTGCCCCAGTGGGTCCGGTCGTCAAGGGCAAATCGATGGCGACGGAGGAGATCCACTTGAACGTCGCCATCGAGTCGGCGGGCCGGCGCGTCGTCGAGACGGATCTCGGTGAGTTCGTTGTTCAAATCGACGGCGACACCCCGAGCCACATCGTCACGCCGATCATTCACAAGACCCGCGAGCAAGTGGGAGAGTCGTTCTCTCGCGAGGGGCTCGGCCCCCGCACCGACGACCCAGCCACGCTCGCCTACCAGGCGCGGGTCCACTTGCGAGAGGCGTTCCGAACCGCCGCGGTAGGCATCTCAGGGGTCAACTTCGCACTCGTGCAGGAGGGAGCGGTGGTCGTGGTCGAGAACGAAGGCAACAACCGCCTCAGCACCACGGCTCCGCCGATCCACATCGCGGTGATGGGCATCGAGAAGTTGCTGCCTTCGGCGGCCGACCTGCCCGTGTTCTTGCGGCTGCTTGCCGGGTCGGCGACCGGGCAGAGAGTCACGACCTACACCCACCTCATTCGCGGTCCGCGCCGCGCCGACGAGCCTGACGGCCCCGAGCAGACTCACGTCATCTTGCTCGACAACGGCCGCAGCGACATCATGAAGTCCCGACAGCGGGCGATTCTGCGCTGCATCCGTTGCGGGGCGTGTCTGAATGTTTGTCCCGTGTACCGCCAAGTGTCGGGGCACGGCTACCGCCACCCCTACTCCGGACCGTTGGGGGCCGTGCTCGCTCCGTCGCTCGAAGGTCTGAAGGCATACGGCGATCTCGCAAAAGCGTCGACGCTCTGCGGGGCTTGCGAAGAGGTTTGCCCGGTGCGAATTCCGATCCCGGACTTGCTGGTGCAGCTTCGCCACCGCACGGTCCGGCAAGTCGGCGATCCTTCGCCCATGCCTTGGACGGGCTATGCCTCTGCGGCAACCCATCCGGGCCGGTGGCAAGCCGCAGTCCAGCTCTTGCCCGAGGCGGGCGGGCTCCCATTCTTGTTCAGCGGTTGGACCCAGGTGCGCGAGGCTCCTCGGGCGGAGGGTCGAAGGTTCCGTTCGTGGTGGAAATCGCGCTAGACTCTGGCTATGCTGGACATCCATCCGGACATCGCTCAGGCGTGGACACCGCCCACGACCTTCTATACCGATCCCGCGATCTTTGAGGCGAGCCGTGACCGGGTGTTCGGAAGGACCTGGCAGTTCGTTACCGACGAGGATTCGGTCAAAGTGCCAGGTCAAGTGTATCCGTTCACACTCCTCGAAGGATGCCTGGACGAGCCGCTGCTGCTCACCCGTGACCGCGATGACCAACTTCACTGCCTGAGCAACGTGTGCACCCACCGCGGCAACTTGGTGGTCGAAGGCGCAGGCAATCTGAACACGCTACGCTGCCGCTACCATGGACGGCGCTTCGGGCTCGACGGGGCGTTCCAGTTCATGCCGGAATTCGAGGGCGTGGCCGGGTTTCCCGCCCCATGTGACAACTTGGCCCGAGCCCCGCTCGGCAAATGGAACCAGCTGTTGTTCGCGTCGGTGAATCCGGTTGCGCCGATCGAAGAGGTGTTCGCGCCGATGATCGAGCGGCTGTCATGGCTGCCGCTGCGAGAGTTCCGACCCGATCCCACGCGGGGCCGCGAGTATCTCATCAAGGGTCACTGGGCGCTGTACATCGACAACTACCTCGAGGGTTTCCACATCCCGTACATCCATGCGGCGCTGAACGCGACCCTGCAGTACGACGACTACGCCACCGAGCCCTATCGCTATGGGAACCTCCAACTCGGCGTGGGCAAGGAAGGCGAGATGGTGTTCGACTTGCCCAAGGACTCGCCCGACTACGGCCAGCACATCTCGGCCTACTACTACTGGTTCTTCCCCAACCTGATGTTCAACTTCTATCCCTGGGGGCTCTCGATCAACGTGGTGCGTCCGCTCGCGCCGGATCTGACCAAGGTGCAGTTCATCCCGTATGTGTGGGATTCGAGCAAACTCGGGCAGGGCGCGGGGGGCGACCTCGACCGCGTGGAGCGCGAGGATGAAGCCGTCGTGGAGATGGTGCAGCGCGGCATGCGTTCGCGCTTCTACTCGCGCGGACGCTACAGCGTGAAGCGCGAGCAGAACACCCATCACTTCCATCGGCTCTTGGCCGAGTTCCTGAACCAGTAAACTGACGACCTTGCGGCTCATTCGCATCTTCACCAAGTTCGACCCGAGGATTGCTCGGGAGCTGAAAGCGCAGCGCCGCACGATCGTGCTCGGCCTTGCTTGCGCCATCGGCACTTCGCTGCTGACCGCCGCCACGATCCCGCTAGTGAACATCGCGGTCGACATGATCAAGAACCTCAGCGATCGCCAAGGCGATCCGACTGAGGAACTGCGGCGACTGGGGATGCTGAGCGCGGGCTTCGTCGGACTCTTTGCCCTCAAGTACGGCTTCACGCGGGGACAGATGTGGTACATCTCGAAGGCTGCCGCGCTCATGATCCTCGACCTGCGGGTGCGGCTTTTCGACAAGCTCCAGCGCCTGCCGATCAGCTACTTCAACTCGAAGCGTTCGGGCGAGATCCAGAGTGTGCTTACGAGCGACGTCGGCGTGTACCAAAGCGCGGTGATGATCATCCGCGACGCGATCGACGGGCCGGTGAAGGCCACCGCCGCCGTCGTCTCTATCGTCATCATCAGCTACGAACTGGCCCTCGTGTCGCTGCTGTTCGTGCCGATCCTCGCTTTTGTCATCAATCGCAACGGGCGCAAGATGAAGGTTGCCCAGGCGCAGGTTCAAGACGACACGGCGCGGATGATCGCGATGACCACGGAGGCGCTGCAGGGTACACGCGTCGTCAAGGCGTTCGCGGCGGAAGAGCGGGTGGGAGACACCTACCGCCAGCATGTGCGCCAAACCTACGAGAGCACGATGCGGGCGGTGGGCCGGCTGGCGTCTCTGAGGCCTCTCGTAGAACTCATCGGTGCGGTCGCGCTCGGGATCGTCTTGTTCATCTGCGGTTGGCTTGCGGTCAATGCTGGCCTCACCGTCGGCAACGTCGCGGCGCTGATTTACGCGATGGACGTGATCAACCAGGGATTCCGCACGCTCGGCTACGCCAATAACACATACAACCAAGTCGTCGCCGCTACGGATCGCATCTACCGCGAAATTCTCGACGTTCCGGAAGACGAATCGGAGGATCACAAGCTCCGGACGCTGGATCGAGTCGAGGGCCGGATCGAGTTCCGTGACGTCAGCTTCACCTATCCCGACGGCACGCAAGCCCTGAGCAACGTGAGCTTCGTCATCGAGCCGGGGCAGTCGCTGGCGCTGGTCGGGCCGAGCGGCTCGGGCAAGAGCACCATCGCCGATCTCCTCCTGCGCTTCTATGAGCCCACGTCCGGGCAGATCTTGCTCGATGGGGTTGATTTGCGCGAGCTCCGTCGTAACTGGCTCCGCGGATTGATGGGAGTCGTGCCGCAAAACACGTTTCTCTTTGCGGGCACCATCGCCGACAACATCCGAATGGGCAACCCCAGCGCCACGGACGGCGAGATCGCCGAGGCCGCCCACGCCGCTCACGTCGATGTGTTCGTCAACGACATGCCCGCCCGATTCGACAGTTCCGTCGGCGAGAGCGGAGTTGGCCTCAGCGGCGGCGAGCGTCAGCGAGTCGCGATCGCTCGCGCGATCATCCGCAAGCCGCAGATTCTGCTGTTGGATGAGGCGACCAGCGCGCTCGATGCCGTGAGCGAGAAGCGCGTTCAGCAGGCGCTCGAGGAGATCATGCCGGGGCGCACAACGCTGATGATCGCTCACCGGCTGACCACTGCGGCGCGCGCGAATCGAATCCTCATGTTGCGGGGCGGGCAGGTCATCGAGTTCGGTAGCCACCGAGAGCTGATGGACCGAGATGGAGCCTACGCCGCGATGTACCGGGCCTTCAACTCCGGCCTCATCGAGGGCGACATCGGATGAGCGTCCTCATCGAGGCGATCCGACTGCGCTGCGGCTACCCTTCCCGGACAGTGCTCGACAACGCCGATGTTCGGGTGAGTGCGGGCGAAGTTGTCGCGTTGCTCGGACCTAACGGCAGCGGCAAATCAACGCTGCTCAAGACCCTGTCCGGCACCCTCAAACCCGAATCCGGCGAGGTCCGGATTGAGGGCGACCCGATCTCCGCACTCTCGTACCGGGAACGGAGTAAGCGGATCGGATTCGTGCCCCAAGAAGAACTGCCGCCATTCCCTTTTTTGGCGCGACAAATCGTTGTCATGGGGCGGCTGCCGCACTCCCCAGGGTTCTTCGACGCCCCCGAAGATTGGGTTCGCGTTAAGGAAGCGATGACCCGCGCTGACTGCTGGACGCTGGCGGACCGGCCGGTCACCGAACTCAGCGGGGGTGAGCGCCAGCGAGTGCTGATCGCTCGTGCCTTAGCTTCGGATGCCCGTTCGCTCTTGCTCGATGAACCCAGCGCGCACTTGGACGTCGGCCACTCGCTCGCCCTCGTTGCGCTGCTTCGCGAACTCGCGCGGGATGGGCACGGAGTCTTGATGGCGGTTCACGACTTGAACTTGGCCGCGATGGTCGCGGATCGGGCCATGCTCTTGGGCGACGGCCGGGTGCGCGCCGATGGCCCCACCGATCAGGTGCTCCTCGATGCCGAGTTGGACGCGGTCTACGGGGTCGACTTCGAGCGGATCACGACCGGATCCGGGCAGTTACGGGTGTTCGCTCGCGCCTGAGACGTCGCATTCCCGCCATAATCACCCCATGGGTTCGCTGGTACTGGACGCCGCAGATATGCGCCGGACGCTTGGGCGGATGGCCCATGAGATTCTAGAAGCTCATGCTGGCGGCGAAGACCTCGTGGTGGTTGGAGTCATGCGCCGAGGATGGCCGGTCGCCAAGCGGCTCGCGTTCGTCATGACGCAGATCGAAGGGGTCACGATTCCCTGCGGAAGAATCGACATCTCGAACTACCGCGACGATCGCCCCGCGTCGGTGACCGACGAGAGCGAGATTCCGTTTCAAGTCAGCGGCAAGAAAGTGATCCTCGTCGATGAGGTGATCTTCACCGGAAGGACGGTGCGCAGCGCGCTGAACGCGCTGATGGAGCACGGACGTCCGGCGTCCGTCGAGCTTGCGGTGCTCATCGACCGCGGTCACCGAGAGTTGCCCATCCAACCGAACTACTGCGGCAAGGCCGTATCGACCGAACGCGGCGACCACGTCGTCGTCAAGGTCCACGAAATGGACGGCGAGGACGCCGTCATCATCGAAACCGGAGTGCTTCATGGCGCGTAATCTGCTCTCGATCCGACATCTCAACCCCGACCAAATCGAAGAGCTGCTCACGCTCGGCCGGGAGTTCAAGCAGTGGGTGGTCGAGGGCAAAGAGATTGCTCGGTTGAATCGGGTGGTCGGTCAGCTCTTCTTCGAGAACTCCACCCGCACCCGCGTCTCCTTCGAGCAAGCCGCTCACTACCTTGGCCTGAAGTCGGTGAACTTCTCGACCACCGGCAGTTCGCTCAAGAAAGGCGAGACGCTCAAGGACACGATTCTCACCTTGCGCTACGAGCGACTGAACGGTCTGGTCATGCGCCACCCGTCGTCGGGAGCACCCGCGTTGGCCGCGCGCTACTTTCCCGGACCCGTCTTGAACGCTGGTGACGGTCGTCACGAACACCCCACTCAGGCGCTGGCCGATGCCCTCACCATCCGTGAGCGCAAGGGCAGCCTCGAGGGGCTCACGGTTGCGATCGTCGGCGACGTCGAACACTCTCGCGTCGCCCGGTCGAATGCTTGGCTGATGGCGAAGATGGGCGCCAACGTACGGTTTGTCGGACCGCGAACCCTGATGCCCGCGCACAGCGGACTCCTGCCCGGGGACGTGTTCTACGACCTCGAGTCCGGGATCAAGGATGCCGACGTCATCATCGCGCTACGATTGCAGCGCGAGCGGATGAGCGACGGCCTCATCGGCTCCATCGGCGAGTACGCGAGGCAGTATCAAATCAACCGGGACAAGTTGCGATACGCCGCCCCCGACGTCTTGCTCCTTCATCCCGGGCCGATCAACCGCGGCATCGAACTCGACGACGCCGCCGCCGACGGCGAGCAGTCGGTCATCACCGCCCAAGTCGAGAACGGGATTTTCGTGCGCATGGCCGCCCTGTACTGGTGCTTCTACGAGCCAGAACCGCCCAAACCCGCGCCGAAGAGCCGAGCCAAGAAGGTGAAAGCGTGAGAACCCTCCTCAAGAACGGCCGCATCCTCGATCCCTCGCAGGATCTCGACGTCATCGGCCACATCATGATCGAAGACGATCAGATCGCGGCGATGGGGCCGGACATCCCCTCGGACGACGTCGACGACATTTACGACTGCACCGGGCTGTGGATCTGCCCAGGCTTGGTCGATCCGCATGTCCACCTTCGCGAACCGGGTCGTGAGGACGAAGAGACGATCGTCTCTGGTACCCAGGCCGCCGCTGCGGGTGGGTTTACGACGATCTGCTGCATGCCAAACACGTGGCCGCCGCTGGACAATCCGTCGCTCGTCGATTTCATTCTCGACCGTGCGGCTTCGCCGGAAGCGGGCGGGGTGTTCGTAGCACCGGTAGGCGCGTTGACCGTGGGAATGCGGGGCGAGCAGATCGCCGACCTCGCCGCGATGAAGCGGGCGGGAATCGTGGCCGCCAGCGACGAAGAGTTTCCCATCCAGAGCAGCTTCATCATGCAGAAGGCGATGGAGACCTGCGTGCAGGTCGATCTGCCGATCATGGCCCACTGCGAAGATTTGAGTCTCTCGAATGGCGGGGCGATGAACGAGGGCGCGATGTCGGCGGTGCTTGGCGTCAAAGGCATCCCGCGTAGCGCCGAAGAGATCATGGTGATGCGCAACTGCCTGCTCAGCCTCCACACCGGCTGCCAGCTGCACGTCATGCGCGTGAGTACCTGGGGCGCGATTGAGATGATCCGGCAGGCGAAGTACCTGGGCGCACCCGTGACCTGCGAAGTCAGCCCTCAGCACTTCGTGTTCACCGAAGAGCACGTCGGCGAGTTCGACACGCACTTCAAGATGTTGCCGCCGCTGCGCACGCAGGTCGACATCGACATCATGCTGCAGGCGCTGCAGGAGGGCACGATCGACGTGATCTCCAGCGATCACTCTCCGCACGCTAGCCACAAGACGCAGGCTCCTTTCGAGGATGCGCCGTTCGGGCAGGTCGGGCTGGAATCGATCGTCGGTGTGACGCTGACTCACCTCACCCACCGCGGCATCCTAACCCCGCTCGAGACGATCCGCAAGCTCAGCACCAAACCGGCGCAAATTCTCCGCCTCGACGCGGGAACGCTGAAGCCGGGGGAGACGCCGATCGCTCAGATCACGGTCATCGACCCGGGCTTCGAGTGGACGTTCGACGTGAACAAGACGTTCAGCCGCAGCCGGAACTCCCCCTTCCACGGCATGACGCTCAAGGGCCGCTCGGTGCTGACGTTCTCGGGAAGCGAAATCTATCGCGACCGCCACTTCTCGGATGACCGGATCACGATGGTCACCTGACGTCGGCGTCCCCCCGCGAAACGTATACTGATAGCGATGCCCCCTACTTTGTTTGGCTTCCGCGCGTGTTTGGCGGCAGCTTTGGCGATCGTGTTCGTCGCGGGGTGCAAGACGACGCCCCCACCCGATCCGAATGATCCCAGCCAAGTGGGCATGGTTCAGCCAGACGTGCTCATGCGCAACCTGCGTTGGGCCTCGGAAGCGCTCAACCAACGCGTTGCCAAGGGTGAGATTCCTGATGCCCGGGCGCAGATCATGCTCAGCGAGTACGCCGCCGACCTCACGAAGCACATCGAGCTGTCGCGGATCACGGAGGATCTGGCGTGGGAGTACGCCGAGGTCTTTCGCACGGCGCGGCAGTGGGAGAACGCACGGATCGTGTTCGAGATCGCCTTGCGGAATCCTAAGGGAGAGGACCGGCGAGTGAATGACACGCTTCGTTACGCGCAGGTGCTGGCGCAACTCGATCGCGTCCGCGATGCGCTCTCGACGGCGAGGCGCGTCTTCGACGCCGCGCCGAAGGACCGGGCCCCGCTGATCCCTTCGCTGATTTTCGAACTTACGCCCGCTGCTCGTGGCAAAGGTTATGACGTGGAACTGGCCGAGCTCATCCAAGACGCGATTCCGCTCTACGAAGCAACCGTCGTGGATCCAACTTCCGAAGCAGGAAAGTCGTTCCTCAGAGCCAAGCCTTACCTCTTGCGCGAAGCCAGGAAGTTGATCGCGGAGCTTCTCGCTGGAGTGAATCTCAGGCAAAACGGGTAACTTAGAAAGATAGCCGGGACACCTCGCCAAGGGCGTCGAGAGACCTGACAGACGACGAAGGTAGCGCGAATGACCGAAGTGATCATGCCCAAAATGGGCGACGGCATGGAAGAGGGAACTCTTCTCGAATGGCTTAAGAAGGACGGCGAGACCGTCCGGTCGGGTGAAGTGATCGGAACGATCCAAACCGACAAGGCGACCTTGGAACTGGAGGCCCCCGGATCGGGAAGGCTGGCCGGCATCCTCATCGCCCCGGGCGAGACCGTTCCGGTTGGCAAGCCGATCGCTTTGCTCCTCAAGGATGGCGAGTCGGTTCCTGCCGAATGGGGCGGCGCAGCGGCTTCATCGCCCGCGGCCACGGCCGCTGTCGAGGCGCCCAAAGTTGAGACCGCAGCAGCCGCTGTCGCCGCACCGGCCGCCGCCAACGGAGCCGATCGGATCAAGGCTTCTCCGCTTGCGCGCCGAATCGCCGCGGACCGCGGCATCGATTTGGCGATGGTCAAGGGCACCGGCCCGGGCGGACGCATCGTCGAGCGCGACTTAGAGAACGTCGTCTTGGCCAAGCCCAAGGTTGCAGCCGCTCCAGTGCTCGTTGCGGCCGCGGAGGATCAGATCGTCAAGGTCAACCGGATCCGCCAGATCACGGCCCAACGGACCCAGCACTCCAAGCAGACGGTTCCCCACTTTTACGTAACGGTCGAGGTCGATCTTGAGGCCATTCAGGCGTTGCGCGACCAGTTCGCCGCAGAAGAGAGCGGCAAGGTCTCGGTCAACGATTTCATCGTCAAGGCCGTGGCCCTCGCGCTTCGCGATATGCCGCAGGTGAACGCCAGCTACCAAGAGGATGGCTCGCTGCTCATCTACGGCGGAGTCAACATCGGAATGGCGGTCGCCCTGGAAGATGGCCTGACCGTGCCGGTGATCAAGAATGCCGACGCCTTGACCCTCCGCCAGATTGGGGCGCGGGCGCGCGAACTGGCGGGATTGGCCCGCGAGAACAAACTGCCGCTCGACGACCTGTCGGGCAGCACGTTCAGCATCTCGAACATGGGCATGTTGGATGTCGAGAACTTCGCCGCGATCATCAACGAGCCGAACTCGGGGATCATTGCGGTGGGCACCGCCCGCCGAACCCTGGTCGTGAACGACGAGGACGAGGTCGAGGTGCGGTTGCGCATGAAGATGACCGGCTCGTTCGACCACCGAGTGGTGGACGGCGCCGTCGGCGCGAACTTCATGAACGCTGTCCGCGGCTATCTTGAGCACCCAACGCGCTTACTCTCGTAGGAAGCTCGGCAAGAGAGAGGCGGTTGCCGGCTGGCTCGGCCCGCTAGGCTGACGCAAGGGCCCGACCCATCCCGGGCCCACAACAATGCGCCTTCGTGGTCTCCCCCCGGTGCTCGTCGTGGGCGAGCCCTTGCGCATTAGGCAAGACCGCTCTCAGCTAAACTTGCGCGATGCGTGCACCTTTTCTTGCCGTCGCTTTTCTGGGGGCGGCCCTTGCGAGTGCTCAGGACCCTTTCGCCACCGCGACGCCCAAGTACGCCCCCGACCGCGGCTACGATCTTCAGCACGTCAAGGTCGAGGTGCGGGTGGACGCGAAGAACCGCACCTACCGCGGCACCAGCACCAACGTGCTCGTGCCCTTGCGCGACGGCTCTCCGCTGCATATCCACGCCGGAACGAACCTCGCCATCGATGAGGTCAAGGTGGATGGCAAGCCCGCCACCTTTCGCCGCGAGCAAGAGACCCTGGTCATCGCGACACCCACGAAGCGCGGGCAGCCGGTCGTCGTTTCGACGACTTACCGGGCGATCAGCAACCCGACCGGCGGGCTGATGGCCTACGGCGGCTGGCATTGGGTTGAACCTAGCCCCGAGCGGCCCGATCGCGTCGGATTCTGGACTCAAGGTGAGACCGAACTGAACCGTCAATGGGCTCCTACCTGGGACTATCCGAACGACATGGCCACCAGCGAGACGATCACGACCGTGCCCGCCGATTGGATGGTGATCGGCAACGGCGACCTCATCTCCAGTGTCCAGAACGGAGCCGAGCGCACCGTCCACTGGCGAATGAAGCAGCCGCACGTCACCTACCTGATCTCCCTCGTGGCGGGGCCGTTCGACATCGAGCTCGACAAGTGGCAGAACATCGACCTGTGGTACGTCGTCCCTCGCGGGCACCGGCATCTGATCGAGGACAGTTTCGGCGACACCAAGGACATGCTTGACTTTTTCAGCCGAGTGACCGGTGTCACCTATCCGTGGCCGAAATACGCCCAGAACGCGGTGTGGGAGTTCGGCGGCGGCATGGAGAACGTGAGTTCCACCACCCTCGGAGCGGAGGCGTTGACCGACCGGCGCGAGGGGTATCGCAATATGTCCAGCCTCAATGCCCACGAACTCGCCCATCAGTGGTTCGGCGACTTGGTCACCTGCAAAGACTGGGGGCACATTTGGCTGAACGAGAGCTTTGCGACGTTTTTCGAGGCGGTCTATTTTGAGCACGCTCGGGGTCCCAATGCCTACGCTCGCGAGATCATGAACTTCACGCAGAGCTACGTCGACGAGTCGAGGCGGTATCAGCGGCCCCTCGCCACGAACCGCTACCCTACCGGCGACGCGATGTTCGATTCTCACGCGTACCCGAAGGGCGGCGTGGTTCTCCACACGCTGCGACGGCACTTGGGCGACTCGATGTTCTATGCGGGCATCAAGCACTACTTGACCAAGCATCGCCACGAGCCGGTCGAGACGTCGCAGTTCTGCCGGGCGATGACCGAAGCCACCGGCATCAACCTCGAACCGTTCTTCGACCAGTGGGTCTACAAACCCGGCCACCCTGTGCTCAACTTCGATTGGAACATTGAAGGCGGCACGGTGGTGATGAACATCAAGCAGCTTCAGGATACGTCCAAGGGCGTTCCGATCTACGACATCCAAGCTCAGGTGGGGATTATCTCAGGGGGCAAGCTGACCCGGTATCCGGTGCACTTGAACCAGAAGGAACAGACCGTGCGGATTCCCGCGGCGGCCGCAGAGGCCGTGCTTCTCGATCCTGACCACGACTTCCTTCGAGAGCTGCGGCGCAACCATGAGGCCAAAGAGCTGGCCGCGATCGCCGAGTTCGCTCCGAATGCGATCGATCGGGCGGCGGCTCTGCAGAAGCACTTGGCGACCGATGCGCCGGGCGCGGTCGATCTTGCCATCCGGTTGCTCGATCAGGATATGGGTCTGCATCCGGTCCACGAGAATGCCCACTTGCTCGTCCAGCGGCGAGAAGAGCGGCTTCGCCCGTTCTTCCGTCGACAGTTGGCCCATCCCCACATCGAGCGGCGAGCCTCGGCCGCGCGTGGCCTCATTGCTCTGGCCGCGAATCCGGAAGATGCCAAGCGGCTCCGCGACTTGGTGAACGACAAGGAAGCCTACGCGGTCGTTGCGAGCGTGCTGTGGTCGCTCAGCCCGGACGCCGATCTGGAACTCTTGCTTCGCGCTGCGCAGATTCCCTCCAAGGAAGCCACGATCGCGAGCACCGCCCTGGCCGTACTCGCCAAGTCGAAGGATCCTCGCGGAGCCGCGGCTATCCTCGGCGCCGCCGACGCGAAGGAGTACCACCAACGGCTCGCGGGATTGCGAAACTTGGGCCGGCTACCGATAACGCCGGATATTCAAAGCCGCCTACGGGCCGCGCTCGGCAGCACGGATCAGGGAGTGATCGAAGCCGCCCTCGCCAGCATCGAAGCCAACCGCGACAAGAGCCTGATCGACGCCATGCGCGCAGTGAAGATCCCGGCTTCTGCGGGTTGGCTGAAGGGGCGGATCGATGGGCTGATTCGGGAAATCAGCGGCTAGCCAGCCTTGAACTCGGATCGAATCTCCCGGATCACGGTGACCTTGATCTGGCCGGGGTAGCGGGGATCGGCGGCGATCTTCTCGGCGATCTGCTGGGCGAGCCTGGCGGTTTGTTGGTCGTTCACCTGGTCGGGCTTGACGATCACCCGCACCTCGCGGCCGGCTTGCACCGCAAACACCCGGTCAACGCCGGGCATGGCTTCGACGTCCTCCTCCAGCGCTTTCATGCGTTCGAGGAACTGCTCAAGGCTCTCCCGGCGCGCCCCCGGCCTAGCTCCGGAGAGCGAGTCGGCGATGATCACAATCTCGGCCTCGGGGGTCTCAGGCGCGATCTCGCGGTGATGCGCGCCAACCGCGCTGCAGACCGGTTTGGACTCTCCGTGCGAGGTGAGGAAGCGCATCCCCGCCATCGCGTGCGACCCTTCCCACTCGGGGGGCAGCACCTTGCCGATGTCGTGGAGCAGACCGGCCCGAACCGCGACCTCGCCGTCGAGCCCGAACTCATCGGCGAGGATGCCGCAGATTTGGGCGACCTCGATCGAGTGCAGATACAGATTCTGCGCATAGCTGGTGCGATACCTCATGCGCCCGACCGCCTCGCGGACCGCGGGGGCAAGGCCCTTGAGCCCAAGAATGCGTGCCGCCTCATCGCCCGCCTTACGAACTTCGGCTTCGATCTCCTCCTTCGCGGCGGCAAACGCCTCCTCCACCTTGGCGGGATACACCTTGGGTTCATGAATCAGCTGTTCAAGACACCTACGCGCGATCGCCCGACGGAGCGGATCGAAGCACGACAGCGTCACCGAGTTCGGCGCGTCGTCGATCACCAGATCCACTCCGGTCACCTGCTCGAAGGTGCGGATATTGCGCCCCTCTCGTCCGATTAGGCGGCCCTTTACGTCCTCCGCGGGAAGCGTCACGACGTCGAGCGTCGCCTCCGACATCGTCGGCAAATGAGTGCGCTGGATGGCGGTCAGGACGACCTGTCGCGCGCGTTCGTTCGCCTGCTCAAGAAGCTCGGCTTCGTAGGCTTGAAGGCGCTGCTCGATGGCACGCCGCTCGCGATCCTCGTCGATGGGTGGTTGGGCTGGTGCGACTGATGGGGCTGGAATCTCTACCGGTTCAGAAGAGACCGGAACTTGCGAAGCCTGGCCGCGTACCAGGACGAGACGAGCGATCAAGAGCGCAACCACCCCCACCAGCAGCCCGAGTCCGAACTCCATCAGTCGACCTCCCCATAGCGCTGGTCCAGAACCGAGCCGATCAGGTCTTCGTCGAATCCCCGTCGGGCGAGCAGACGTGCGGCTCGGGCGCGATCATCCAGCTTCTGAATCAGACCGAGCATGATGGCCCGTTCGTCCTCATCGGAACGATCGGCGATACCAAGTTGTGCTTCATCGACCCCTTTCGCCCGCAACGATTCTTTGAGGGCATCTCGGCCCACGGCCCGCTTGCCCGACTTGGATTCGACGAGGGCGGTAACCGCGCGCGATTCGCTGAGCAACCGCTGGTCGAGCAGCATCTGGACAGCCTCGGCGACCACCGCCTCCCCAAAGCCGCGAGCCACCAGTCGCTGCCGAAGTTCTTCGGGCAGATACTCTCGTCGCCCGAGCGCCCTCAGCGCCCACCGCAGAGCCCGATCCCGTTCGGAGAGCGGACTACTCGTCGGTCGGTTCCTCTTCTTCGGCAAGGTCAGACGGCAGGTTGTTCAGCGCGGCCAGCCGCTCGGCGGCAAAGATGGCGCGGACCTTCGCATCCAACTCCTTAAAGATCGCTGGGTTCTCGTCGAGGAACTGGCGAGCGTTGTCGCGTCCCTGGCCGAGGCGCTGGTCGCCGTAGTTGTAGTAGGTGCCGGCACGAGTGACGAAGCCGCGGACGGTGGCCACGTCGAGGAGATCTCCCGCTCGGGAGATGCCACGCCCGAAAATGACGTCGAACTCAGCAGTGCGGAAGGGCGGCGCGACCTTGTTCTTTACGATCTTCACCTTCATTCGAGCACCGATCTGCTCGGTGCCCTGCTTGATCGCGTCGCCACGGCGCACCTCGAGCCGGACCGACGCCCAGAACTTGAGCGCGCGTCCACCGGGAGTGGTCTCGGGGTTGCCGTACATCACGCCGATCTTCTCGCGGAGCTGGTTGATAAAGATCGCGGCGGTGTTCGACTTGTTGATGCTGCCGCCAAGTTTGCGCAGGGCTTGCGACATCATGCGCGCCTGAATGCCGACGTGCGAGTCGCCCATCTCGCCCTCGATTTCCGCCTTAGGCACCAAAGCGGCCACGGAGTCCAAAACCACCACATCGACCGCGCCCGATCGGATCATCGCATCCATGATCTCCAGAGCTTCCTCGCCGGAGGTTGGCTGAGCCACATACAGCCGATCCACGTCTACCCCCAGCGCGCGGGCGTATTCGATATCCAGCGCATGCTCGGCATCCACGAAAACCGCAAGTCCACCGCGGCGCTGCGCCTCGGCCACCACGTGCAAGGCCAGGGTGGTCTTACCGCTCGATTCGGTGCCGTAAATCTCGGTAATCCGGCCCTTCGGGAGTCCACCGACACCAAGCGCCATATCGAGGCTGAGCGATCCGGTCGGGATCGTCTCAATCGCTTCCCGCTCCCCCTGGCCGAGGCGCATGATCGCTCCCTTGCCAAAGGCCTTCTCAATCTGACTCAGCGCGGACTCGAGTGCGCGCTCCTTTTCGGGGGTGATGGTTTTCTCCGACATAGTGGACGCTAGTATACAGGAAAGGGTTTGACGATGCAAGACAGAAACGACTATTTCACTTCAAAGGAAACGGAACCAAACTGCACGCGATCACCCCGCCGAAGTGCGTGATCCCCGTCCAACGGGGCGCCATTGACGAAGGTGCCGTTGCGGCTGCCCAAGTCGCGGAGGAGGATCGAGTCGCCGCTCCGGACGATCTCGGCGTGACGCCGAGAAACCGTCGACTCAGTAGTGAGCGCGATCGTCAATCCCGCTTCGCGGCCGACAATCGACACGCCTTCGGCGATCGGGAACGAACCCGAGGTACCCACCAGCATCGGATCGGACGTCGCCGTCTGCGTCACGGGCACGGGGTCGAGCAGGATCGGCGTCACCGGAGCAGCGATCGGGAAAGGATCGACGGCGGGAGCCGGCGTGGGGTCGGGGCTCGCAACGGGGTCGGGCACCTGAACCCCCAACTTGGTCAGCGCATCCTTTGCGCGATCTTGATTGCCATAGATCCAGCGAAGGCCGAAGTAGAGAAGCGCGAGGGCACCTCCGGCGGCGAGCAGCATCGCGATCAGATTGCCTAGCATGCCCGTGGGCAACCCGGGTGGCTTGGGGGGAGGCAGCTTACGATCATCAACGACTTCCGTCGCGATTTCACTCACCGCCGGCAGGGCGACGATCAGTTCCGGACGTGGCAAGTCGCGTTCCGCCGGAACGACGAACTCCTGAGTCACCGAGCGGGTTTCGCTTCCCTCGCGGTAGCTCACCGATACCGGCACTTTGCCAACAGGCACGCCGTAGAAGACGGCCGTCCCCCGGTTCTCTTCGGTCAGAAGTTGGGTCTGATCGGCGATCGAGATCGAGCCGAGCGACAGCCCCTTTCCGCCCTGGTCAGCGCGGACTCGCAGCTCGCCGATCCGATTGTAGTCGGTCTTGAAGACCGTCCACTCGTTCTTG
>JANJUB010000015.1 GCA_024710805.1 Fimbriimonadaceae bacterium
GTGGTGGGCGAAGACGTCGCCACGCTCGATCGCACCCGCCTTGTTGCGATGCAAACACCGCAAGGAACGAAGCGGAATCTGCTCCTCAGGGCGTATGATGAAGTAAGTCAGGAGTTCACCGACGAGATGGCCCTGCTGGAAAAGATTGGAGTCCGACCGTACTTAGTGGCTGGTGATCCGGCCAACTTCAAGGTGACCACTCCCGACGATCTTCTGCGGGCCGCCGGATTTCTGGGCGCCCCCGAGACCCGAACCGGGCTCGGCTACGATATCCACCCCTTTGCCGTCGACGATCGACCGATGATGCTGGGCGGCGTTCGGTTCGATGGACCGGGTCTGGAAGGCCACTCGGATGCCGACGTTTTGCTCCATGCGGTCACCGACTCGATCCTTGGCGCGGTTGGTCTGGGCGATATCGGGCAGCACTTTCCCAACACCGACCCCCAGTGGCGCGGAGCCGCTTCGACGGTCTTCCTGCACCATGCGGCGCGACTCGTTCGCGAGGCGGGCTGGGAAATCTTACATTTAGATGCGACGGTGATCGCCGAACAGCCGAAAATCATGAGTAAGGCTCGGGAGATCCGCGAAACGATTGCCGCCAGCGTGGGTCTCGCCGCCGATCGGGTGAGCGTGAAGGCGACCACCAACGAGAAGTTAGGCGCTTTGGGCCGCAGCGAAGGAATCGCCGCCTTCGCCGTGGCGACTGTACGGCAAACGCCGTAGATTGTCAAAAGGCGACGCGCCGGACGGATCCGGCAAGGAGTATTCGATGGATGTTCTGGTTCGAAATGCGGAAGGCAACGTTAACGCACAAGACCGAGAGTACGCCGCCAAGAAGCTTGGGCGACTCGACCGGTACTTCAACGCCGCCCAAAAAGTGGAGATGGTGCACCGGGAAGACAAGAGCGGCCATCGGATCGAGATCACCGTCTTTGCCGACGGTCTGACCGTCCGAGGCGAAGAGAGCGATCTCGACCTGCGCGCAGCGATCGACCGGGTCAGCGATAAGCTGGAAACCCGGCTCCGCAAGCTCAAAGGCCGGCTGATCCGCTCACACCGAAAGCGAGGCAACCACAAACTGCCGCCTGCGCTCGAGGAAGACCATATCGAGGAAGAAGAAGCGCACATCGAGATTCGAGAGCGCAAGCAGTTCCTGCTCAAACCGATGTCTCCGGATGAGGCCGCCCTCCAGATGGAGATGGTCGATCATCCGTTCTACGTGTTCAAGAACGAAGACACGAACGCCGTCGCCGTGCTTTACAAGCGTCGCGACGGACGCTACGGACTCCTCGAACCCGAAGCCTAGGGTCTCGAGGACTTACCCCCGAGCGGCGAGGATCTTTCTGACCTGCTCCGCCTGCTCGGGGGTATCCACCGCCAGTTCGGTTCCGGCCCCGGGCGCCATGAAGATGCGTACGCCGTGGTGCATGAAGCGCAGTTGTTCGAGCGATTCGGCGGCTTCGAGATCGCTCATCGGCCACGTCCGGAAGGCAAGCAAGGCATCGCGCCGATAAGCATACAGCCCGACATGCTTCTTCACCGGAATGCGCCGCGGGTTGCGGGCAAATGGAATCGCGTAGCGGCTGAAGTAGAGCGCGTATCCTTCTGCGTCGGTCACCACCTTGACCGTCGCCGGCTCGTCGAACTCCTCGGGCGGGCACTCGCTGTAAACCGAGCCCATCGTGATCGACGGATTCTGCAAGAGGGGCTCGGCGCAGGCTTTGATGCTCTCCGCGCGGATGAGCGGCTCGTCGCCCTGGACGTTCACGTAAACGTCGGCGACGACCTTCTCGGCGACTTCGGCAATGCGGTCCGTACCGGTCGGGTGGTCGTGGGAGGTGAGGATTGCTTCCGCGCCGAAGCTGGCGCAGGCATCGACGATCTCCTGATCGGGGGTGGCGACGACCACGCGGTCCCCGACCCCCGCCTTCGCAGCGGCTTCCCAAACCCACTGCACCATGGGCTTGCCGAGCAGGTCGGCGAGGGGCTTACCGGGAAAACGACTCGCCCCCATCCGGGCGGGAATCACGATGACGCAACGCATGGGGAAAGTATGGACGAGTGACGAATGTGGGATGTGGGATGTGGGATGTGGCCTTCCATCCGCGCGACTTTCCCCATTCGACATCCGACATTCTTTGGAACCCACTACAATACAGTCATGGAATGGAAAGGACGGAGGCAGAGCGGCAACGTCGAGGATCGGCGCGGAGGTAGCGGCGGGCGCGCGGTGGGAGGTGGCATCGGCATCATCGTGATCGCGCTCTTGGTGATGCTGCTCGGCGGGGATCCTTTGTCCTTCCTCAGCGGAGCAACCCAAGGCAGCTCGGTTTCCGCCCCCGCTGGGCCTGGGATCGACGACGAGAGCCGCGAGTTCGTCAGCGTCGTTCTCGCCGACACCGAGGACGTGTGGAAGGACCTCTTCAAGAAGATGGGTCGTACCTACCAAGAGCCGATCCTCGTGTTGTTTGGCGGGCAAGTCGAGTCGGCCTGCGGTTATGCGGATGCCGCGGTGGGCCCGTTCTACTGCCCAGCCGACAACAAGGTGTACATCGACCTCGCGTTCTATGCCGACCTCAAGGACCGCTTCGGCGCCCCCGGCGACTTCGCCCAGGCGTACGTCATCGCGCACGAGATCGGCCACCACGTGCAGAACCAACTCGGCATCTCGCGCAAGGTTCAGCAGATGAAGGGGCGGGTGAGCGAGGAGGAGTACAACCAACTCTCGGTGCGCCTCGAACTGCAGGCGGATTTCTATGCCGGAGTGTGGGCGCACCATGCGCACCGGACGAAGGGCGTGCTGGAGCCGGGTGACCTGGAGGAAGCCCTGCAAGCCGCGGCGGCGATCGGGGACGACCGTTTGCAAAAGCAGGCGCAAGGGTACGTGGTACCGGAGTCGTTCACCCACGGCACCAGCGAGCAGCGGATGCGCTGGTTCCAGAAGGGCTGGGAGTCGGGGCGGGTGGAAGACGGTGACACCTTCACCGCGCGTCGGCTGTGATCGCTCCCTTTTCCATGTTTTGGTGAGAAATGTCCTCGCAAATGTGCGGGTTTCTTGGGTCCGTACGGTGGAACTCGGGGTTTCTCGTGTAGGATGTGGTTTGAGGGTTGAGAATATGCGTTCCTTAAGGCTTCTTTCGATTGTTGCGGCGTGCGTCGGGGTGGTTGGCAGTGCCAACGCAGCGATCCTGTATCAGCAGGCTATGAGCGCGACACCAGGAGGTTCATTCTCTAACGCGCTCGCGTCGGGCGGAGGGCCGCCGGAAGATCCTTATTACCCGGGACAGGCCATGGCTGACGATTTCGTGGTAAGTGGGCCGGATTGGAACGTAACTAAGATTACTTTCTGGGGAATGTCTGAGTATGCTTTTTACCCTGATCTGAGAAATTTCACGGACTTGGAAGTTCGGATTATGGATGCCTTATACGGGAACGTGGATGGAGGTGTTTTCTCGACTTCAGATCCTCTGCTCAACATTAGCCAAGTTGGCACCTATGGGAATGGGGCGAACATTTATAGGTTTGAACTGTCGCTGAATACGGTTCTGTCAGCGGGTTCGTACCGGCTCCATGTTGGGGCCCAACATCTGGTAAATGCGGGTGACGCATGGATTTGGATGAGTGGTGACGCCAGCAACATGACGCGATACATGAACTTCTTTGATGGTAATGGCTGGAACCCGGATTATGAAGCACCTCACAACTTCGCGTTCCAGATCGATGGCAACGTGAGCGCCGTCCCTGAGCCGTTCACCATGGCCCTCGGCCTCGGCGCGGCCGGCGCGTACATCCGCCGTCGACGCCGCAAGTAAGTCAGCTTGATTCCTCCCCTCGCAGGGGAGGATCTTCGCGCTTTGCGCGAAGAGGTGGGGTGGGAGTCGCGAAGGTTCACCCGATCCCGGTTCGCTCCGCTCACCGACCTTCCCCTGCCAGGGGAAGGCACCTCCTCTACAAGCGCACGCCCTTCCACATTTCCCCGAAATCCTTACCCGCAATTGTACGAGTTTCGCCCCCCCTATCCTTGGAATCGGGCGGAACTTCGTGTAGGATAGAGGCGGAGGGTTTTACCTGTAATGAAATTTATTAAAACCAGTCTTCTTGTTGCCGCCAGCATTGGCGTCGCCGCCAGCGCTAGCGCAAACATCCTGTACAGCCAGACGACGAACAGCCTGAACGGCTACTTCTCGGACGCGCTGAGCACCAACGGCAGCCAGTTCTATGAGCAGACCGTGGCGGATGACTTCACCGTCGGCGCACCGGGTTGGAACGTGACCAAGATCCGATTCTGGGGCTTCTCGGAGAACTTCATCTTCCCCGATCTCCAGAACTTCAGCGACCTCGAAGTCAACTTCATGAACCCGCTCGGCTCCACCGTCGTTGGCGCGATCGTTCCGCTGAGCGGTTTCACGATCACGCCGATCGGCACCAGCGTCGCGGGCGGTCCGGAGTACATGTTCGAGTTGGCCTCCAACTTCAACCTCGCTGCCGGTACGTGGTATCTGAACATCGGTTCGATCAACATTTCTCCGGGTGACGACGCTTGGGTTTGGAGCACGAGCAGCCAGGGCGACGGCCAGATCTTCACCAACTTCTTCGACGGCAACGGGTTCAACCCGGACACCGCCAACCAACCGAACCTCGCGTTCGAACTCGAAGGCACCGCGGTTCCCGAGCCGGCCACCATGGCCGCCATCGGTCTGGGTGTTGCCGCCATGCTTCGTCGCCGACGCAAGTAAGGCAAACAGAACCCTCTGACGAGGGCATGGCTGAGGGTCGCCGCTCGCAAGAGCGGCGACCCTTTTTGCTTGGCGCGGGTTCAAGAGGGTCGCTCGGAAGCGTTTGTGGGTGAGGGATGTGTCGTGCCCTCACCTCTCGCTCTCTTGATTGCGAGGGCGCAACGCGTCTCGCGCCCGCAAAAGTCAAGCTGACGCTTCCCTCTAGACTCGCCGTCTTGAGGGGTGAAGCGGGTTATCTGCTCTCCACCCCCAACCCCGTCCTCTCCACAGGATAAGGAGGGGGCTTACACTTCCCCGGTCACAAACGACCGCGCGGCGGACGACTCGAACTCGAAGCGAGGCACCGGCCCCGGGCCGAAGTTCAGCTCTACCAAGGGCCGAATCACCTGCTCGGTCATCACCTGGTCGGCTAGGGTCCGGCGGATCGCGTCGAGCTGCAGCAGCATCACCTGAAGATGCACCTTGCCCATCGCCAGCGATCCCACTCGCCGCCCCTCGTCCGTGGTCAGCGTCTGCCCCAGAATCGCGCGGGCGATCTCCCGGTTGTGAAAGTCCAACGCCTCCATGAACCCGGTCGACGGCTCCTTCTGTCCGCCCAGCGTGTCGATGTCGATCTCCTCGGGGACGAGCAGCGCGGTGATGCGGTGGAGGTTGTCCAGCGAACTCAGCAGCGTCGTCTGATCCTCGACCGGCAGTCCTCGGGCGATCTTGGCGAGCACGGTGGGCATCGCGAACCGCTCCAGGTGGAGCCGCCACGCGGCGAGCAGCGACTGCTTCGCCTGCCAATGCCGATGCGCGGCGTCGAGGTCGCTGCGGCCCTTCGGGTTGCCGTAGCCGCCTTGGTGGGCGAACAGCACGAACTTCTCGCGAGGCAAGGTGCGTTCGGCTTCACCCGGCAGCCTCAGCCGCAAATCGTGAATCCGCCCGAACGCATCGACCTCGATGCCGTAGTAGTTCGGGTCCTTGGGGCGCACGGCGTGGAGCCACAGCTTCCCATCCGCCCAGCGGTAAACCAACTCCTGCAGCGACCAGCCTTTCGCGAACGCGTCCATGGCGCCGAATAGGATGGTCAGCGGGGAACCCTCCATCCGCTCGAACGACTCCGCAACAAACGACGCTCGTCGCTGCGATTCCGCATCGGTCCCCGCGACGATACGCCACGGCGCGGCCAGCACGCCGAGCTTCTTGACGTTCAGCGCGGTCTGAACCATCGAGTCGGTCTGCATCTGGTCGTAGGTCGCCAAGGGCAGTCCGTGGGTGGCCCCGGGTTGGGCGAGCGACTGGCGCTCGGGCAGAGTAAGGGTCGGCGCAACCTCGCGGCGCGGCGTCTTTCGGCGAAACTTGAAGATCATCGTGAGGACTCCTGAGAAAACGAGAAGGGTCGGGAACCGGCGGTGCGAATCCCCGGCGACAGGGAGCTCGGCAGTTCGGAAACGGCAAGAGCGAGCGCGCAGATGCGGTCGTCGTGGAATCCCGCTCCGGCCGCTAGGCGCGGGTGGCCGGTCTCGGAAAGCGTCATCTGGAAGTGCTGCATCTCGCGCAGCAGATCCGGGAACGGCGTCATCTTCAGCCGGCCGTTGTCGATCAGCCAGACCAGCTGGTCGATGAGGCCGGGTTTGGAGGCGCCGGTGAACACGAACGGTCGGAGGGTCGCGTGCCGCGTCGCCGTGCGAAGCGCCTCGACCAGCGGATCACCGACGCCGGTGGCATCGCACGTGACGATGCTGCCCGGATAGCGATCGATGATCTCGGACACCCAGCGCACCTGTTCCGACCACGGCGCATCGCCGGTGGCGTGAAGCTCGATCAGCGCCGCGTGTTCGCGCGAGCCCACGACCACTGCGACGGCGGTGGCGTCTTGGTAGCGGCCCCAGTCCACGCCAATCCGCACGGCTCCGCGAGGCTCGGACTCCCACCGCGCGACCAAACAGGCTTCGATCAACTCGCTGCGAAACACACAGCCCGCGCCATCTAGGAACTCGGCCTCGTACTCCACCCGGTACGCCCGGTCGGAGATCAGTTCGCGCTGCACGGCAAGGAACGACGCCGAGACATAGGGCGACTCGGCGGAGGGCGCGCTGCGGCTCCACACTCCGTGCTGACCCTCCTGGCCAAACCGGAAGAACCGCCAGAAGTGGTTCCTTCCGTTGGGGGTGCTGATCATCGTGCAACGGCCGTCGGTGGTCGCCAGCATGGGCAGTGCCACTTCGGTGATGAGCGCCTCGGGGATGAAGGCGGCTTCGTCGATGACGAGATGAGTCGCCTCTTGTCCGCGCAGCGAACGCCCGACGTGCCCCGATCGGGCGCGAATCGTGTGCGGCCCGACGTGGACGCGTGGGTGCGGGGTTCGGCGCACCAGGTGTCCAATCTCGAGCCGCTCCAGCCAACCCACCACGCGATCGAAGAGCAGCGCGGCTTGGTCCTGGGTGGGAGCAAGAATGAGGTGCTGGGTGGGATGGTCGGCCTGCAGCGCGGCGAGAATCTCGATGGCGCAGACTTCCGTCTTGCCCCACCGCCGCCCGCAGGCGAGCACCTTGGTCTTCGCGGGGTTCAGCAAGAACTCGCGCTGTCCCGCGTGGGGCCGCCAGAACGGCTCGACTTGCCGCAAGAATCTCTCCACGAAGAACAGCGACGACGGCGGCGGGCTGGTCAACCCAGTCAAGTAAACTCGGCGCCATGACCGATACCGTTCAGCGCGTTCAGGCGTGGCTCCGCGACCATGAAGATGACCTTCTCCGAGACACGGTCGCGATGCTCCGGGTCCCCTCGATCCAGAGCGATCCCGAGCCCAACGC
>JANJUB010000023.1 GCA_024710805.1 Fimbriimonadaceae bacterium
ACTGCAAACTGCTAACTGCCAACTTTCCACCCGCTACCGCTGCTCGCGGCGGCGGCGGACCAGGCGCTCTCGGTTCGGCTCGTTCGCCCAGCGGCGCTCCTCGACCTCGTCCGTCGCTCGCATGAGCTGGACCAACTGCTCCTCAGAAGCCGTGGCCTCGATCGCGGGAAAGAAGAACCGTTCTTCCCACCGGATGTGCGCGTCGAGTGCCTCGCCCAGCAGCCGCATCGTCTCGGGCAGGCGATCGCCCAGACGTTCAATCTGCCGGTGTTCTTCGATCAGGCGCGCGAACTGCACCTCGGTGCAAAGCGGCCCAAGCAACCGCTCCTCCTCGGCGAAGTGGTCGGCGAGTTCGCGGGTCCACGCTTCTCGGAACTGCTGATCGGCGTCCGGGCGTCCTTCGGTCAGCGCGCGAGCAAGGATCAACCCGGTGTTGTGATCCCGCGAGAAGGGCTCGAGCGCAGGATGGCGTCTCACTGCTCGGGACCCGACGCCGGAGCGATCCGCACACAAGCCCGCTTGAACTCGGGGATGCCGCTGATCGGGTCGTAGGCGCGGTTCGTCAGGTTGTTCGCGGCTTTCTTCCCCGGCCAGTGGTAGGGGATGAACACCGTGTCGGGGCGGATGGTCGACACCACCTTCGCCTTAAGCACCACATGCCCGCGGCGACTTTCCACCCGCATCCACTGGTCGTTCACGATGCCGTACTGCTCGGCGAGCGTCGGGTGAATCTCCACGTAGGGGTCGGGGCAGAGATCGACAAGGCCGCCGATGCGCCGGGTCTGGGTGCCGCTCAGATAGTGAGACACCACGCGTCCGGTGGTCAGCACGATCGGATACTCGTCGTCGACTTCCTCGGCGGGCGGACGGTAGGTCACCGCATTGAAGTGAGCCTTGCCATCGTTGGTCTTGAACTTGTAGTCTTCCCAGAGCCTCGGCGTGCCGGGGTGGCCCTCCTCGGGGCACGGCCAGAACACACCCATCTCGTCGACGACTCGCTGATACGTGATGCCGAAGTAGTCGGCGGTGCCGCCTTTGCTCGCGACACGCAGCTCGTTGAAGATCGACTCGCTGTCGGTGAAGTGGTCGAAGAACTTGCCCGCTCCGAGGCGCTTGGCGAGTTCGAGGATGATGCTCGTGTCGGTGCGCGCCTCGCCGGGAGGGTCGACGACCTTGTTGATCTTGATGACGCGGCCTTCCGCGCTCGTGCTTGTGCCCTCCTCTTCTTCATGGAGCGAACCCGCCATGACGACGTCGGCGTGGTACGCGGTCTCGTTCAAGAAGAAGTCGATCGCCGTGTAGTGTTCGAGCTTGCCGAGGGCTTCGGCAGTGAAGTTCGAGTCGGGCAGCGACACAAGCGGATTGAAGCAGATCGAGAGCAGTCCTTTGATCTCACCGGCGTGGATCATCTCCATGATCTCGGGCGCGGTGTGGCCTTTGCCGGGGAGCTCTTCGTCGGTGCATCCCCACACCGAGCAGATGTAGGCGCGGTGGTCGGGGTTGCTGATGTCGCGATTGCCGGGCAGCTGGTCGCACTTGTGCCCGTGCTCGCGTCCGCCCTGGCCGTTGCCTTGGCCGGTAATGGTGCCGTAGCCGCAGCCTTTCTTTCCGATGCGCCCGGTGGCGAGAACGAGGTTGATGCACGAGACGACGTTGTCGACGCCCTTCGTGCTGTGCTCGATGCCGCGGGCGTGCATGAGGAAGCTGGTCTTAGCCTCGCCCCACATCCGCCCTGCTTTCTGAATGTCCTCAACCCGGACGCCCGAGATGCGGCTGACCTCTTCGAGCGACATCGCGAGCGCGGCGGCCTTGGTGTCTTCCCAGCCCGATGTGTGTTCGGCGATGAACGCCTCGTTCGTGAAGCCTTCCTCGATGAGCACGCGGAGGATGCCGAGCAACAGCGCCGAGTCGGTGCCCGGCTTCACCGGAAGGTGGAGGTCGCACGTCCGCGCGATGGGAGTCACCCGCGGATCGATCACGATGAGCTTCGCCCCGCGGTCGCGGGCGCGCCAGATGTAATCGGTCGTGATCGGTGAGCATTCGGCGACGTTGGTGCCCGCGAGCAGGATGACCTCGGCGTGCACGATGTCCTCCCACGAGTTCGAGGCTCGGTCGAGGCCGAATGCCTTCTTGTTGCCGGCACCGGCGCTGACCATGCAGAGGCGTCCGTTGTAATCGAGGTTGGCGGTCTTCAGTGCGAGTCGCGCGAACTTGCCGATGAGGTAGCTCTTCTCGTTGGTCAACGACACGCCTGAGAGCATCGCGAACGAGTCGGGGCCGTATTGAGCCTGAATCCGCTTAATCTCGCGGACCGTGGTCTCGAACGCCTCTTCCCAGCTGATCGGGACGAAGCCCTGTCCCTCCACCCGTTTCATCGGCGTCAGCAGACGGTCGGGGTGGCCGCCTTGCAGGTAGCGCTTCACGCCCTTGGGGCACAGCTTGCCGCGGTTGAACGGGAACTCTTCCCACGGTTCGAAGCCGATGACCTGGTTCTTGCTGACCTTAAGCTGGATGCCGCACTGCATGCCGCAGAAGCAGCAGTGGGTCTTGATGATCTTCTCGGGCTGGGCACGGCCAACCCATCCGCCGGGGGGCACGTGCGCCGGGTGGGGACCAAACTGCTCGTTAAGCAGTTCGACGGCTACAGGAGGATTCGCCATAGCTTCATAGTATCCCCCGGGCGAGCCTGAGAAACATGATGGAGATCATAAAGTTGAATGCCAGAGATCGAGGGTGGTTTGAATAGGGTCGCCAGCCCGCAACTGCGATCCCGCGGGAATCCGCACCAGGGCGTTCGCTTCGGCCCAACCGCCCACCGCATGCGAGCCCACAGAGTCGAAAACGCGCACATCGCCCGACCAACACGCGAGTTCAAACGTCTCTCGGTCCCCGGCCGGAGCCA
>JANJUB010000031.1 GCA_024710805.1 Fimbriimonadaceae bacterium
ACTGCGATCCCGCGGGAATCCGCACCAGGGCGTTCGCTTCGGCCCAACCGCCCACCGCATGCGAGCCCACAGAGTCGAAAACGCGCACATCGCCCGACCAACACGCGAGTTCAAACGTCTCTCGGTCCCCGGCCGGAGCCAAGTCGTGGTCGAGTCTGCAAGGATGCCACACCGGCCCCATCCCCATCCATTCCCGCACGAACAGGATGAAGGTGACCAGCGCCGAGCGCGGGTTGCCGGGAAGCCCGAACCACGCCTTACCGTCGTCTCGAACTCCAAAGCTCACGGGCTTGCCAGGCTTGATCGCCACTCCCGAGAAGACCTGCTCAAAGCCGAGCCGCTGGATCGTCGGACGCACGTAGTCATGCGCTCCCACCGACACGCCGCCGACCGTGAGGAGCACGTCGCTCGTTTCCAGCAGTTCTTCGGCGGCCTGTCGGGTCCGTTCGGGATCATCTTTGGTGTGGCGGCCTTCGACCGAGCAGCCCAACGCCTGGACGGCCGAGAGCAGCGTCGGACGGTTGGAATCGTAAATCTGCCCCGGCTGGAGCGGATTGCCTGGGGTGACCAGCTCGGAACCGGTGGCGAGAACGCCTACCCGTGGCGGGGCTTCGACCGCCACTTGGCGCATTCCATTCGCGGCCATCGTCGCTACGATCCCGGGATTGATCCTCACTCCGCGCTCCACCAGCAGCTGCCCCGCGGCATACTCTTCGGCCTGCCGGCGAATGTGGCGACCCGGCGCGATCTGACCAAAAAGCTCCTCCCCCCGAACCTCGGCCAACTCGATCGGCAAGACCGCCACCGTCCCTTCGGGAATCGGAGCTCCGGTGAAGATACGTACCGCCATACCGGGGGCGAGGTCCTCAGCGCTTACCGAACCTGCGGCGATCTCTCCCACGATTTGCCAGGGCGGTCCGCCCACGGACACGGCAAATCCATCCATCGCCGAGTTGTCGAACACGGGGGAGTCGAATCGGGCGGAGATCGGGAAGATTAGTCGGCGGCCGACCGCCTCGGTGATGGGAATCGAAAGGACGGGAGGATCGCGGAACTCCTGACGGATCAGCGCTACCGCCTCCTCGTACGAGATCACGAGTGGTCTCCGCCCCGGATCATCGCGATGCCGTGCAGCAGCGTGGGGAACAGGAACTCGAGGGCATCTCGGCACGCGTTCGGCGACCCCGGCAGCGAGACAATCAACGTATGCCCGGCGACTCCCGCGAAGGTGCGGCTGAGCATTGCGTTTGGGGTGACGAGCTGGCTGCGCCGGCGAAACTCCTCGGCAATCCCAGGCAGTTCGCGGTCGAGCAGAGGCCGGATCGCTTCGGGGGTGCGGTCGCGGGGACCGATGCCGGTGCCGCCGGTGGTGAGCAGCAGATCGGCGTCGCGGATCACCCAATGCTCGACGATGGTCCTGATCTTGGCGATGTCGTCGGAGCACTTGTCCTGCACGACCCAGCCCGCGCCGTTGGCCTTCAGCCCCTCGGCGAGGATTGGCCCGGATCGGTCCTCCGCCTCACCCCGCGACACCCGATCCGAGATCGTCAGCACCACGCCATTCCACTCGAGGTCCATGGCAAGGAGCATACGCCACAATTGACGCATGGCGCGAGTGCTCATTGTGAATGGTGCGTTGGGAGGAAGAGGTGGCAACACCGCGGAGTTGCTGGCCTTTGCCGAAGATGCCCTTGCCAAGCGGGTCGAAGTCGCGCATCTCGACCTGAGCCGCGAGCCCTCGCTGGAGCGGATCGTCGCCGAAGCCGAAGCCGCCGATGGGTTCCTCTTTGGTTCGGGGACGTACTGGGATTCCTGGGGCTCACCCATGCAGCGGTTCTTCGAGGAGACCGCCGCCACCGAGGGCGAGACGATGTGGCTGGGCAAGCCGGCGGGAGCGATCGTAACCGCCCACGCGGTTGGCGCGAAGGGTGTCCTCTCGCGGCTCCTTGGGATCTTGAACGTTTACGGCATGATGATCCCTCCGATGGCGGGCATGACCTACACCCACGCCACCCATGTGGCCTATCCGCACGCCAACCAGACGCTCAAGAACGAACTGTGGAGCCTCGCCGACATCGAAGTCATCGCGAACAACATCGTCGAGGCGATCGACGGCACGAACCGCTGGCTGCAGTGGCCGCACAACTCGGGGCTCAGCCACGCGAAGTGGTTGACGGCGTACACGGATCAGGCCGGGGACTGATACGCCCTACACCCCGGCTCCCTAACGCTCGCCCACCCTTTCCCCACGCGTGAGGAGAGGTTCATCCAGAAGTGTAAGATGGTGTCTTCATGGCCGAGTCTTCTCGCCCGCGCCGGACGCCGCTCCTGATCGGAGTCGTTTTAGTCTCGTCGTGTCTGTTACCCTACGGCTGGATCAGTTGGGCGCGCGCCGCCGCTGAGCGGGCGTACCAAGAACAGCTCGCGCTGGCGCGCAAGGAGGGCATCCCGACGACGACAGAGGAGTTCGCCGCCCTGATGCCGCCGGTGGCCCCCGAGGAGAACGCCGCGCTTCATTACAAGAAGCTGGAAGGGTTAAGCTTTGACTTCACCACCAGCAACAACTTGCAGTTCAAGCTTGTTCGTGAGCCGTCCCCTGAACTGCTTGAACAAGCCAACAAGTTCCTCGCCACGCACCAACAGACGCTTGAACATCTCGATGCGGCCACGTCACTCGCAAAGTGCCGGTTCGATCGGGACTGGTCGAAGGTGGGGTTCGTGCGCTCTCAGGGTGGGAGCGCGGCTCACTCATCGTCGCATCTCCTCAAATTGCGCGGCACGTATCGGATGCTCAAGGGCGACGCGCAAGGAGCGATCGCGGATGCCGACCGAATCGGCCAAATGGCGGATCACTTTGGGCAAGAGCCCTCGCCGTCGGCGCAGCACATTCGAGACAACCTCGAGGACGACGTTCTTGAAGCCCTGGCGGATTGGTCTTACGCGCGACGAGGCGACCCGATCTTTCTGGATGCGCTCAACGAGCGCATCGACCGCTACAGCCAAAACGCGAAGAAGAGCCCAGTCTGGGCGTCTTGGCTCGTGGATGGAGCGTACATCCTGGATCGGATTTGGACGGCAAGCGGCCGCACGGAACTGAACATCAAGAGTACGACGTTCGGCCAGCAGGTGAGACTTGCCCTTGCGCCCGTTGACACGAAAGCCAGGATCATGGAAGGCCTCCGAGAGTTGACGACCGCCGCGAAACTCGCGCAACCCGATCGGTCGTTGAAGATGAAAGCGGCCCGCCAGCGAGTCCGAGAAGCTGCTAAGCCGCTTGATGGCCTGGTCTATGTGTTGCCCCTGGAGACTTCTCAGGACCTCTTCGAGAGCCGGCGACTGTACTTCCGGGCCCTGGCCCGTGCGTTTAAACACCGCGATATCCCGGCGACGCTGGACACGTCGGACTTGATCCATCCCAGCACGGGCAGACCGATCACTTACTCCTTTGATGGTCTTGTGATCAGCGTCGAGAGCACGAGCTTGGAGCAGTTTGTGGTGAAGCAGGCGTCGCCTCCGGTCCGCTAGCGCTCGCCGACCCTCTCGAAGTGAGGAGAGGGTATCCGCAGAGGTATACCGAGGCATGGCAAGGAGGGTGGTCATCGTGGGCGGCGGGTTTGGCGGACTCGCCGCAGCCCGGGCGTTTGCCCGCCACGGGGCCGACGTCACGCTCCTCGATCGCCGCAACTTCCACCTCTTCCAGCCACTGCTCTATCAAGTCGCGACCGGCGGCCTGTCGCCCGGAGATATCTCGTCGCCCATCCGGTCGGTGTTCCGACGGACCAAGAATGTGAAGGTCCTCATGGCTGAGGCGACCGGCCTCGACCCTGATCAGAAACTCCTGCGGACCGACGCGGGAGAGCTTCCCTACGACACGCTCGTCATCGCCACCGGAGTTCGACACTCCTACTTTGGCCGGGACGAGTGGGAAGAACTCGCGCCCGGGCTCAAGACCATCGAACATGGCCTGCAGATTCGACGAAAGGTGCTGTCCGCGTTCGAGCAAGCCGAAGCCTGCTCCGATGAGGAAGAGCGGCGGCGCACCCTGACGTTCCTCATCGTGGGGGGCGGGCCGACCGGTGTCGAACTTGCGGGTGCCGTTGGCGAACTGACACGGCGCACGCTGCGCGGCGAGTACCGGGCAATCGATCCAGCCCAAGCAAGTGTGTATCTGGTCGAGGCGGGCGAACGGATCCTTCCGGCCTTTCCATCGGAACTCGCGCGGCGCGCGGAGCACAGTTTGGAGCGGCTCGGCGTCACTGTACTATCCCAACACCGAGTCACTTCGATGGGCGAGGGGCGATGCACTCTGGAGCATGAAGGCGTTACCCGCGAGATCGAGGCCAACAACCTGTTTTGGGCGGCGGGGGTCGAAGCGAGCGCCTTGGGGAGACTCGTCGCGGAAGCGCTTGGCGCCGAGACGGACCGTGTCGGGCGACTCGTGGTCACGCACGAGCTCCACGTACCGAGCCACCCGGACATCTTCGTGATCGGAGATGTCGCCGCGTTCCCGGAACCTCTGCCCGGCGTTGCGCAGGTCGCCATGCAGATGGGCCGCCACACGGCCACGGTCGTGCGTCAGCGAGAACAAGGGCAGCCGCCCAGCCCCTTCCGCTATCGGGACCTCGGAAGCCTGGCGGTGATCGGCCGAAACGCCGCAGTCGGCCAGGTGTTTGGGCGGTCGGTCTGGGGTTGGTTCGGCTGGCTGATCTGGTCGTTCATCCACCTGATGCAGCTCGTCGAGTTCGAAAACCGCATCTTGGTCGCAACTCAGTGGCTCTTCAACTACCTGACCTTCAAACGGGGAGCTCGCCTGATCGGGAACGACGACACGTCGTCGATCAAGGACTACTGAAGCGGCCAAGAGATTCGAGCAAATTATGATATCGGTCATAGAAATTCGACCCTCCTCGCCTTAGAATGGTCGTATGCCTGAGCAGGGCCTTGCCAAGCGCGTACTGATTCTCAACACTGTGGCCTTCACGGTGTGCTTCGCCGTGTGGACGATGTACGGCGTCCTCGGCGCCTTCCTCTCCGATGCTCACCTGCTGAAGATCGACAAGGCCCAGCTTGGGTGGTTGATCGGTGCGCCGATCCTGACCGGATCGATCATGCGGCTCCCGGTCGGGCTCCTAACGGACCGCTACGGCGGCAAGCCGGTGTACATCGCGGTCATGCTGATCGCCGCGGGCGGCGTGGCGCTCACCTCGCTCGCCACCGAGTTCTGGCACTTCCTCGCCTGCGGACTCATCTTCGGCATGGCCGGCGCGGCGTTCGCGGTCGGCATCGCCTACACTTCGGTGTTCTGGCCGAAGGAAAAGCAAGGGACGGCGCTCGGCATCTTCGGCGTCGGAAACGCCGGATCCGCCTTGACGACCCTGCTGGCCCCGGTCGGACTGCAGAAGCTGACGCAAGGCGGCGAGAACTTGGAAGGCTGGCGCCAACTGCCCCTGATCTATGCGGGCGCTCTCGTGCTGATGACGCTTATCTTCGCGTTATCCACCACGAACCGCAAGCCCGCCGGTTCGGGCCAGAAGACGTGGGCCTCGATGCTGAGCCCACTGAAGAGCACCCGCGTGTGGCGATTCGGCGTGTACTACTTCCTGGTGTTTGGCGCGTTCGTCGCGCTGGCGCAGTGGCTGGTTCCCTACTACTTGAGCGTGTACGGAATGTCGCTCGCGATGGCGGGATTGATGGCGAGCATCTTCAGCTTGCCGAGCGGGCTGATCCGCGCGCTTGGCGGCTGGGCGAGCGACAAGTTCGGCGCACGGGCGACGATGTACTGGGTCCTCGCCAGCTGTACGCTGCTCTTCGCGCTGGTGATCGCGCCGCGGATGGACATTGTGTCGCCGGGCGAGAGCATCCTCGCCGACCGCGCGGGCACCGTGACCGCGGTTTCGAAGGAGTCGATCACCGTCGACGACAAGGTGTACGCGCTGAAGGTCGCCAAGCCAGGCACTGAGCAGACGCTTTCCGCCAAGGGATCGAGCCTCAGCGAAGGCAACTTGATTCTGCCCAAGAGCGACTCGTGGCAGGAACCGATTGTCGAAGTCGGTCAACAGGTCAAAAAGCGAGAACTGCTCGCCCGCGGCATCACCCACGTGTACTTCCAAGCCAATGTTTGGGTCTTCACCGGCATCGTCTTCCTCGCGGGCATCATGATGGGCGTCGGCAAGGCTGCGGTGTATCGCCACATCCCCGACTACTTCCCGAACGATGTGGGCGTGGTCGGCGGGCTGGTGGGGGTCATCGGCGGCCTTGGCGGATTCTTCTGCCCAATCCTCTTCGGTTACCTGCTGAAGGCCACCGGCCTATGGACCTCGTGCTGGCTGTTCCTTGCCCTGCTCAGCGCCCTCTGCCTGGTGTGGATGCACCTGGTGATTCTCAAGATGACCCGAACGCAGGGGCATCATGAGTGACGAGGGACGACTGACGAGTGATGAGTAGCGACTGACGAGTAACGAGTAACGGGCCAACCCGAACTAACCCGAACAAATCCGAGCAAATCCGAGCCAATCCGAGCCAACCCGAGCCAATCCGAACAACCCGAACCAATCCGAGCCAACAAACCTAATGAACACCAACAAGACCATCGAACACTGGCAACCGAACGAACCCGAGTTCTGGGAATCGACCGCGAAGCCCATCGCCTGGCGGACGCTCTGGATCACCACCTTCTGCCTCACCCTCAGCTTCGCGACGTGGTTCATGGTGAGTGCGATCGTCGTCAAACTCACCGGCATCGGATTCAAGTTCACCCCGCAGGAGTTGTTCTGGCTGAACGCGATGCCTGGCCTGGCGGCGGGAACCCTGCGGATCATCCACACCTTCCTCATTCCGGTGTTTGGGACGCGCAAGACGATCACCGTCTCCACGTTGCTCCTCGCCATACCCGCGGTGGGGTGGGGCTTTGCGGTTACGAATCCGAATACCAGCTACAGCACGTTCATGATCCTCGCGTTCCTCGCGGGATTGGGTGGCGGCAACTTCAGCAGTTTCATGCCCAGCACGTCGCTGTTCTTCCCCAAGACGAAGCAAGGAACCGCCCTGGGAATCCAAGCGGGAATCGGCAACTTCGGCGTAAGTTTGGTGCAGTTCGTCACGCCGGCGATCCTCGGGCTAGCTCTGGTGGGCATGCCGCAGACCTTCACGAAGGACGGCAATGAGTCGGCGATCTACCTGCAGAACGCGGCGTGGATCTGGGTGCCGTTCGTGCTGATCGGCGCGGTTGTCGCTTGGTTCGGGTTGCGCGCGGTTCCGGTTCAAGCCTCCTTCAAGGAGCAACTCGATATCTTCAAAGACAAGCACACGTGGCTGATGACCTCGCTGTACATCATGACCTTCGGCAGCTTCAGCGGCCTGTCGGCGACCTTCCCGCTGCTGATCAAGCAGCTCTATGGCGGCTTCGAAGGTGCGCCTGAGCCCCTGACTTACGCCTTCCTGGGCCCGCTCATCGGAGCCGGCATCCGTGCCGCATCGGGGCCGGTCGCCGACAAGCTGGGCGGTGCGAAGGTCACGATGATCAGTGCGATCGGTCTGCTGGTCTGCGCCATCCTCATCATCCCCTACACGTCGCCGACATCGATGGATCAATGGGGCACCTTCCTAGGGTTGATGCTCGGCTTGTTCCTCTTCAGCGGCATCGGTAACGCCTCGACCTTCAAGCAGATGCCGATGATCTTCCCGCCCCGCCAAGCGGGTGGCGTGATCGGCTGGACCTCGGCCATCGCCGCCTACGGACCGTTCGTGTTCAGCGTGTTGCTCGGCACCATCATGGGCACGGGCAAGGACGCGCGCCCGTTCTTCATCGGTCTGGCCGTGTTCTATGTGATCAACCTGCTGATAAACTGGTGGTTCTACGCCCGCCGCGGGGCGGAAAAACCATGCTGACGTTCGCGAAGTACCCCGGAGTAGGCGATACGCCGCTCATCGAAGTCGACGGAATCTTGGTGAAGCTCGAGTGCGTGAATCGCACGGGCAGCATCAAGGACCGTATCGCTTGGACGATCTTGAGCGAGTCGCGCCGGACGGGCTTGCTGATGCCCGGGCAGCCCGTTATCGAAGCCACCAGCGGCAACACGGGTATCGCCATGGCGTACTTCGGGGCGAAGCTCGGGCATCCGGTGACCATCGTGATGCCCGAGAACATGACCGAGGAGCGGAAGGCCCGAATTCGCGACTTGGGGGCGGATCTGATTCTCTGCTCAGTGGAAGGCAGCTTTGCCGAGGCCGCCGCAATCCGCGACCGGATGGCGCACGACAAGGGTTGGTTTAATCCCGACCAGTTCTCGAATCCCCTCAATCCCGAGTGTCACCGTCGCACTACCGGCACGGAGCTGATGGCAGACGGGCGTCGCATTCACGCCTTTGTCGCCGGCGTGGGCACGGGGGGAACGCTGATCGGCGTTGGCCAAGCACTGACCGATGAATGGCCCGACACCGCCGTGGTGGCGGTGGAGCCCGCGGAGTCGGCAGTGATGAGCGGCGGTCCGGCCGGGCCGCACGCGATTTACGGCATTGGGGACGGGTTCATTCCCGCGATCGCCTCGGACGGAGCGGGCGGGCTGCATCCGATGATCACCGGCGTCGAGGTCATTGCCAGCGATGACGCGATCGAGGCCGCCAGAGACCTGCGCGATCGGCTGGGGCTGTGCGTCGGCATCTCGTCCGGCGCCAACTACCTTGCCGCACGGCGACTGCAGCGCACCCACGAAGTGGTGGCGACGGTGTTCAGCGACGGCTATGCGAAGTACTTGGGGCACGGTCTCTGCCACGCCGAGCCGGGGCAGTGCGTGTTCGAGCATCGGTGCGCGATGACGCCGTAGCCTCGCCTTCGACGCGGCGCGCGGCAGAGGGGCTGCTTGTGGGCGAGGAATGCAGCGTGCCCTCGCAACACCCTTAAATGATCAGGTGACTCCTCAGCGGCTACCACGACATCCGTATCAAGGAGAGCGGACCTCGCATTCATGTCCGCTACATCGCCGAAAATCCGGCTTGGGCAGGCTCGCCGAACAGCTTCGGACTGCCCTTTCACAGCTCGGCTGCCCTCTGAAGGAGATCCTCATGCCTAGGGAGTCCTGGCTTGTGAGGGCACGACACATCCCTCACCCACAGACAGCTCCCAACTGGTGAGGCACGACACATCCCTCACCCACAACGCAAAGGAGTCGGCTCTCCCGGATCTTCACAAACCATGACGCATGTCATAGTCCGAGCCTTGCGCAAGGCGCATCATGAGCCTATGGTTCCTCGGTCCGGAATGCTCCTCCGTGTTCTCCCTTCCGACGCTCCCGCATCTGGCGGTCGCGCTCCGACCCAGATCTACCGCCCGTTCTTTCTGGCGGGGGTCCTCACCGTGCTGACCGCCGGGTGCCTCCTCGGAGCGGTGGCTCTGTTCGGCATCGCTCAGCAGGCTTCTTACACCGCCTCAGCGTGGACGCCGTACGTCCTGGCCCACGCGAACTCGCAGCTGTACGGTTGGGTCGGGTTCTTCATTATGGGGTTCTCGCTGCAGCAGCATGCCCCGAGCATCGAGCGGGCCGCACTCTTCCATCGTCTCGCTTACGTGTCGCTGGGACTGATGGGGGCGGGGATCGCTTTGCGGTTCGTTGCTGAACCCCTTACGGCGGTCGATCGCGGTGTATGGCTGCCGGTCGGGGTGCTGTCGGGGTTGCTACAGTTGGCGGCCGTCGCCCTGTTCATCGTCAACACGTCGGTCACCCGCTATCGAACACGGGGATCGCTCACTTGGCCGACCGCATTCGTCTTCAGCTCGCTCTTCTGGCTGGTGGCGGTCGCCGTCGCCGAGCCGTTCGTCTTCGCGCTGTCGCATCAAGCCGACCCCCAGGCCTCCGTGATCTTCGTGGCCGAGTGGTTCACGCCGCTTCGTGAGGCGCAGTTCCTCGGTTTCGTCGCGATGATGATCTTCGGCGTGGCACTGGTCAAGATGTCTAGCTGCTTTGGGTTCCGCGAGCCGGATCGGATGTGGGGACTAGCCGGGCTCGGCTTGTGGTGGGCGGGACTCATCGCAAGGATCGTCGGCTGGCAGACGTTCTACGGAGCGGAGCTGCTGCCAGATGCCTCGCGCCTGTTTCGTTTCGGAGGTGTCCTGCTCGCCCTCGGGGCTCTGTCCATCGTCGTTTCACTCGGGATTTTCGAGCGCCCGCAGTTCACGATTCGCGCCCACAAGTTTGTGCGGGCCGCATTCGCATGGTTGCTGGTCGCCGGTGCGCTGCTGCTGATCGAGCCCATCCACCTCTCAGTCATGCATGCCCCGTTCTCCCACGCGTATACCGGGGCCATCCGCCACGCGGTGACGGTGGGGTTCATCTCGCAGATGATCCTCGGAGTTGGCATCCACGTGGTTGGCCGATCGACCGGCCTGGATGAATCGAAACTCAGTCCGCTGTGGACGGTCTTCATTCTCCTCAATGTGGGCAACGCGGCAAGAGTGGGGTTGGAGATCGCTACCGATTACCGCGTGGAAGCGTTTATGCCGATGGGATTCACCGGCTTCATCGAGCTCACCGCGCTCATTCTATGGGCGGGAGCGATGGTGGTGCCAATGATCGCTACTCGAAGGGTTAAGATGGCTTATGAGTGTTGAGCACGCGGCTACGGCGAACGGGCAGGATCGCCCGGACAAGTTGGAGAGTCTTCTGGCCTGCTCGCTATGCGACGGCATTCCGCAACGGCTCGCCGCCCATATCGTGTCTCGGTGCCGGTTGGAGCACGCGGCTCGGGGCGATACGGTGTGGAGCGCCGGAGTCGACTCGCGCTTCTTTGCCATTGTCGCCGACGGCATCGTGCGCCTCAGCCGCCGGTCCGTCCAGGGTCGTGAGATCACGGTCGAGGTTCTTGGGCCGGGATCGTGCGCGGGGATTCTCGCCACCCTCGCCGGAACGCGCTACCCATTGACCGCCACGGCGATCACCGATGCGTGGTACTTAAAGATCCCCCGCGAACTGTGGGGCGAACTTCGTGACGGGCATGACGATTTTCGCGAGCGGGCTCTCGCCGAAATGGGTCGACGGCTGCTGCACGGATTCGACTTTATGTCCGCCCTCCTCGCCGGCGACGTGGAGCAACGGCTCGCGACCGCGGTGCTGCGGGTGCATGATCTGTTGGAATCCCGGTCCGGCAATGTCCTGCCCGTCACGCGTCAACACCTCGCCGAAATCGCAAGCGTGACCGTAGAATCGGCGATTCGAGTGACCTCACGCTGGCAACAACGAGGGTGGATCGACTCGGGTTATCGCCACCTAACCCTAAAGGACACGGAGGCGCTGCGCGACCTGCTGACTCATTCGCCTCGGGCGAGCAAAGCCTGAAGCTCGTTCGGGGTGTTCACCGATGTGATCCAGTCCGCGGGGAACGGAAGATTCTCGACTTTCTGGATCTTGAGATGGGCGATCCAGTCCGACATTCGCTCCATCTCGGGATGGGCCACGAGCTGATAGAAGCACTTCTTGCGATAGATCGCGCTCAAGGGTTGGGGCTCTCCGTCGAGCACCGGCAGAATGGCATCCGCTTCCGGATCGAGCATCTCGACGAGCGCCTTGACAACATCTCGCCGAAAGAGCGGCATGTCGCAGGCGGCGACGAACACCAGATCGCCGCCGGGTTGGTACTGCCTTAAAGCGGCAAGGGGCCCGGCAAACTCCTTGAGATCGGCAAGGAAGGGATATCCGGCGATCGGTTCTTGGCCGAGGACGGTCAATGGCCAGCCTGCACGATCCAGCTCCGCGGCGATGCGAGCCCCAAGCGGAACTCCCTTGACCATCAGGTGGGCTTTCGACATTCCCATGCGGCGGCCGGACCCGCCCGTCAACAAAACTGCTTCGACTCGAGTGCCCGCCATAACGACATGATTGCATGAGAAAGCGCGGGGCGTCTACCCCGCGCTTTC
>JANJUB010000063.1 GCA_024710805.1 Fimbriimonadaceae bacterium
GGGCTCCCGAGTGAGACGCCCGGTGCCGAGTTGCGGGAGGTTGCTGCATCAGTTCAGGCATCTTGACGGATGCGAGGCGCAATAGTCAATCTGCTGGGACAATAGCCCAGACGGGCGTCAGCAGGGGCCAGGTGGCAGAGAAATCCTCAGCGCTACGCCTCAGGGCGATACATCCACGAGGGCTGGAGAGAGTTTGGTACTCCGGATGGGATTCGAACCCACGATCTTCGCCGTGAGAGGGCGATGTCCTAAACCGCTAGACGACCGGAGCACGCGGCAGCCACAGAGATTATACCCGTCCAAAACCCGCTTGACAAGCCCACGGTGAACCCAGATGAGCGCATGGCACGGTCTGCATGAGAATGAGCTTGCCGGAAACACATCGTAGCCGCCGGATGCATTCGTGCCGGCGTGATGGTTGGTTCGCCATAGGATCAGCGAGGGCACAACGCGTCCCTCGCCCAACAACAACTACGGAGCGACCTCATGCACAGCACCCACCCAGACGCTCCGTAGTGAAGAACTGACGCGAAAAACAAAATCGCCCGGAGTCGAGAACGACTCCGGGCGATCACAAACCGAGGACTACTCCTCCGAGCCGTCGAAGTTGTCTTCGTCGTCGGTGTCGCCGTCGTCGGCCGACTGCACGATCCGCGCGATCGAACGCACTTGGTCGCCCGCTGCGAGGTCGATGAGCTTCACGCCTTGGGCGATTCGGCCGACCATGCGGATGTCCTTCACCTTCATGCGGATGCCCTTGCCTTGCGTGGTCATCAGCAGCAAGCGGTCATCGTCCTCGACAACCTCGGCACCCACAATGCGGCCCGTCTTCGGCGTGACGTTCATCGTCAAGATGCCCGAGCCGCCTCGACCCTGGACGCGATACTCCTCGAGCATCGTGCGCTTGCCGTAACCGTTCTCACCGACCACGAGCAGGGAAGCCTCGTTGCGGACGATCGCCGCCGAGACCAGGTGGTCCTCGTCGTTCTTGAACGACACCGCGCGAACGCCGCCCGCCTGTCGGCCACGTCCGCGTGCCTGAGTCTCGTTGAAGCGAATGCTCTGGCCCTCGCGGGTGATCATGATGATGTCTTGGCTGCCGGTGGTGCGAAGCACCCAACCCAGTTCGTCGCCCTCTTCGATGTTGAAGGCGATGAGACCGTTCGATCGAATGTTCGAGAACTTGCTGAGCTCCGTTCGCTTGATCTCGCCCTTGCGGGTGACCATCGAAAGGAAGCCCTCGGCGTTGATGTCCTTGACCGAGACCGTCGCCGTTACCCGCTCACCGCTCTCGATGGCGATGTAGTTGATGACCGGCATGCCCTTGGCATAGCGTCCCGACTCGGGAATCTCGTAGCCCTTGAGTCGATACACTTTTCCTCGATCCGTGAAGAACAGGATGAAGTGGTGGGTGCTGACCTGGAACAGGTGCGCCGGTTCGTCGTCCGCCTTGAGGGTGTTGTTGACGCCCTTGCCGCCGCGCTTCTGCTGCCGCCAGGCGTCGATGCTGACGCGCTTGATGTAGCCATCGCGCGAGATCGAGACGATCGCTTCCTCTTCGGGGATCATGTCCTCGTCGCTGAAGTCGCCGGGTTCGCGGGTGATGATCTTCGAGCGTCGCTCGTCGCCATGCTTGTCGCGAAGCGCCTCGATCTCGGCCTTCAGTACGCCGAGGAGTCGGACTTCGTCGTTCAAGATGTCAAGCAGATTCTGAACGCGGTACAGAGCGTCTTTGTAGCGATTCTCCAGTTCCTGCTGCGACAGCCGGGTGAGTTGGCGAAGCTGCATGTTGAGGATCGCGTTCGCCTGCAACGGCGAGAGGCCGAACTCGCGAACCAACTCGACGCGCGCGACGCCGACGTCCTCCGATTTTCGGATGAGGGCGATGACTTCGTCGAGGAATCGCCGAGCGATCTGGTAGCCCTCATTGATGTGCACCTCTTCCATCGCCTGGTACAGCTCGAACCGGGTTCGGTTCTCGATGACGCGGCGGCGGTGCTTGATGAACTCGTCGAGGATGGTCAGCAGCGGCGAGACGCGCGGTGCGCCATCGACGAGCGAGAGCATGATCGCGCCGAAGGTGGTGCGAAGCTGGGTGTGCTTCAGCAGGTAGTTCAGCGCCTTGTTCGGCTGGACGTCGCGGCGGATCGAGATCTCAACACGCATGCCGCGCTTATCCGAGTAATCCTGCACGTCGGTGATGCCGTCGAACCGCTTCGTCTTGGCGATCTCGGCGATATTCTTGATCAGGTTGGTCTTGTTGACCTGGTAGGGCAGTTCGGTAACGACAATCACGCTCTTGCCCATGTCGCCGGGTTCGATCATCGTTTTGGCCTGCACGATGATGGATCCTCGGCCGGTCTCATAGGCCGAACGGATGCCCTTGACACCCATGATGGTGCCGTAGGTCGGGAAGTCCGGCCCGGGCATGATTTCCATGATGTCGTCGAGGGTGGATTGCGGGTTGTCCAGTCGGTGGAGAACCGCGTTGCACACCTCGGTCAGGTTGTGGGGCGGCAGGTTGGTCGCCATGCCAACCGCGATGCCGGAGCCGCCGTTGCACAGCAGGTTAGGGAACTTGGCGGGAAGAACCGTGGGTTCGTTGGTGCTCTGCAGGTAGTTCGGGACCCAGTCGATGGACTCTTTATCGAGGTCCTCGAGCATCTCCATCGCGAGCGGGGTGAGGCGGCACTCCGTGTATCGCATGGCGGCCGGCGAGTCGCCGTCGACCGAGCCGAAGTTGCCCTGCCCCTCGATCAGCGGATAGCGCATGTTGAACGGCTGAGCCATTCGGACGAGCGTCGGGTAGATGATCGCTTCGCCGTGGGGGTGGAAGTCGCCGGATGTGTAGCCGCAAACCTTGGCGCACTTGGTGTAGGCACCGCCCGCGGTCAGGTTCAGTTGCCGCATGGCGTAGAGGATTCGCCGCTGGACCGGCTTCAGTCCGTCTCGCACGTCGGGCAGGGCCCGGGCGATGATGACGGACATGGCGTAGTTGACGTAACTACGGCCAAGTTCCTCTTGTACGTCGATAGAGAGATTCTGATCGTCGGGCATAGCTTCTCAGCTCACGAACGGGGGTTCTAAGGTTCAGACGGAGTCGTCTGGCGCGGAGCCGCGCCCTCGTTAAGGATACCTGGTGGGGGGTGCCCCGGGTTGGCTCGGACGGGTTCGGATCGGCCCGGTAAAGACCGGACTGAGTTTGATACGCTCTCAGGGCTCTAGGGCAGAGGCCGGTCCAACCCAAGGAGACTCGAACGAACCCGAGCTAACCCGAACAAACCCGAACAAACCCGAGCAAACCGAGCAAACCCCAGCTACCGAATCGCTTCGTAGATCGCAGCCGCAAAGCGGTCGATTTCGTCGCGAGTGCGAGTCTCGGTCACCGCTACCAGCAGCCCGTTCGCGAGTTCCGGATAGTAGTCCCCGAGCGGCAGTCCGGCTAGGAAGCCCTCTTCGAGCAAGCGGTCTCGCACGGCCACCGGATCCTTAGGCAACTCGACGACAAACTCACCGAATACCGGCCGCTCGAACCGCAGCTTGGCCCCAGCCTCACCCAGCTTCTTAATCGCGTACTGCGTGTTGCGCACCGAGGTCTCCGCGATGCTCTCCATGCCGTTCTTGCCTAGACACGTCATGTACACCGTCGCCGCTAGCGCCATCAGCGCTTCGTTCGTGCAGATGTTCGACGTGGCCTTCTCGCGGCGGATGTCCTGCTCGCGCGTGCGGAGCGTCATCACGTAGCCCGGAGTACCTTGCGCGTCGGTGGTTCGACCCACGATACGTCCGGGAATACGGCGCACGAGATCCTTCTTGCACGCGAACAGACCCAGCAACGGTCCGCCGTAGCCCATTGCGATTCCGAGCGGCTGACCCTCGCCAACCACAATGTCGGCTCCGTACTCGCCGGGCGGTTTCAGCAGCGCACACGCGGTCGGATCGGCGACCACGATCAGCGCGGCGCCCACCCGGTCAGCCTCGGCTCGAGCGCGCTCCAAGTCCTCGATCACGCCAAAGAAGTTCGGATACTGGACGATCACGCACGCGGTGTCCTCGTTCAGCCCGCTGTAATCACTCGTTTCGCCGTCAGTCGTGTCGATCTCTTGCACGTTCAGCTCGACCGACCAGCCGTATGTGTTCAGAACTTGGCGGTAATGAGGGTGGACGGCGCGGCTTACCGCGATCGTGTTCCGGCCCTTGATGCCGTGGGTGAGGATGGCGGCTTCCGCCATCGCGGTCGAGGCGTCGTACATCGACGCGTTGGCGACCTCCATCCCATACAGTTCGGCGACCATCGTCTGGAACTCGTAAATGGTTTGCAGGTAGCCCTGGCTGAGTTCCGGTTGGTACGGCGTGTATGCGGTCAGGAACTCGCCGCGCGAGATCACCGCCCCGACGCTGGCGGGAATGAAGCGGTCGTAGATGCCCGCTCCGAGAAACGACACTTTATCGACCAGGTTGACGTTGCGCGAAGCCAGCTCGGCCAAGTGGCGGAACAGCCGATCTTCGTCGAGTGCCGAGGGGATATCGAGTTCGCCCTTGACGCGCAGGTTGTCCGGAATCTCGCGGAACAGTTCGACGATCGAAGACGCGCCGATGGTCTCCAGCATCGCTTGGACGTCGGCCGCAGTATGAGGGGTGTAGGGCATGGGTTCCTTGTTAGTGGGCGATCGAGGCGGAGTAGGCGTCGGCGTCGAGCAGTCCCTCGACCGGGGAGGAGACGCGGATCTTGATCAGCCAGCCTGCGCCAAACGGGTCGGAGTTCAGCAGTTCGCTTTGGGCGCCGAGGGCACCGTTGACTTCGGTCACTTCGCCGGGCACCGGAGCGTACACATCGGAGACCGTCTTGACGCTCTCCACGGAGCCAAAGGTGTCGCCTACCTGAAGCACGCGGCCCGGGTTCGGCAGCTCGACAAACACGATGTCGCCCAGTTCCGACTGAGCGTGATCGGTGATGCCGATGGTGGCGATGTCGCCCTCGATGCGGACCCACTCGTGGGTCGAGGTGTAAAGAAGATCGGAGGGAACGTTCACATCTCGGATTTTACCAAGGTAAGGTGGGCTCGATCATGCCCGCCGAGCGCCCGATTCTGTTCCTGCTTCCCCCCGACTTCTTGGACCCCGAGGAAGACGAGGGGCCGTTCGTGTGCCCGCACTGCATGGCGGTCGAGGGGCTTCTGAGCGTCTACCCTCGGCTGCGCCGGGAACTGGACATCCGATACGTTCCTTTCAAGCGTCCTCGCACCGCGATCATCGAGGTGATCGGGGAGGAGCACCAATCGTGTCCCGTGCTTGTGCTGCCCCTAGGCCAGGCCCCGGACGTTGGGTCTCAGCAGGCGACCCGCGGTCGGCTGTTCTTCGTCGGGGAGCACGCCATCGCGGAGGCACTTGCGGAGGCGTTCGGCACCGGTCGGATGCACTGAGCAGATCCAGTCCGCGCCCCTTCCTGCCAAGATCTGGCACGTTGTTCTCGGGCGGGCGAACGGGGCTTCCTTTCTCGGTCGGCCGATCAGCACAATGACGAGGAACTGAACGCTCGTTGAATTTTTCCGCATGTTCGTCCCACGGTTGCACCCAGTTTCAACCTTCATGCGAGGATTTGGGTCCTAGGGCCACGAGGTTCATTCTTAGTCGTTGGCCCATCGTGATGTGGCGCCGCGATGTTAGGAGGTTAGTTTAGCAATGAAATCTAAGGCGGTTTTCGCCATTCTCACGTTTCTCATGGGGGTCTTGCCCAGTCTCGCCCTTGCAAGCGAGCCTATCGAGGCCGCAGAGTACGCGGTTCGGCAGTTGATTCGAGGGAAGATGGGTTCCCAGTATCGCGTCGTCTTCGAGAACAGCTCGGAGCGGTTCCTGAGCTTCAGCGAAACCGTTGTCTCCGGATCGGGCCACATTTATGATGGGAATGACTGGGACTTCGACCGGTCATTCAGCTACTCGATCAAAGTCCGTAACGACGGCGCAAGTACGCGTGAACTCGCCGTTACGTTCACGAACGGTGAGAAGCATACCGACTCCGGTAGCTGGAAGCCGTCGAAGCACAAGGATCAGTCGATCCACCTCGTCAGCCCTCGTTGGTACGAGAATTTGAGTTCGGGTGGTGTCGTCTTCGAGGGGACTTCGTCCCGAAACGTCTCCATCGAGGTTTTCGATCGCAACAACCGGAAGGTCGCGGCAGAAGCAGCCAACGTCCGAAACGGTCGGTTTCGCGTCGTTGTGGATCTTCCTAACGGCCAGTATCGGGCCGTAGCCTCTCCAGGAGGTTGGGAGATTGGCGATGAGGTCCGCTTCACCGTGAACAGCAGTGGTCAAGATTGGGGTCGCCCACAACCCTACCTTAAGCTGGCAGAACCCGCAAGAAACGCACGGTTGACTAACTCTCGGGTCACCTTCTCGGGCAACAGCTCCGAGCGCTCGGTCTATCTCCAAGTTTGGGACGATCGCAACAACCGCGTTGTCGAGCGAGACATTCCCGTCAAGGATCGATACTGGAACTCCCTGGTGGTCCTAGGCGATGGTTCCTATCGATACACGGTTTCAACGGGAGCGGGTGCCGAAACCCGCACTTTCATCGTCGACACGGGGAAGAGCAAGCCTAAGCCGAAGCCCACGCCCGGTGACGTCTCGGTTCGAATCTATGAGCCTAGGAACGACAGCACGGTCGGATATCGCTTCAACGTGCATGGAACATGCCCTGACAGCGCTGTACTGGTGCAGGTCTTTGATGAGCGAGGTGGAAAGCGCTACGAGCAGCGAGTCACCACAAATCGTGGAAGCTGGAGTGCAACCGTGCCGATGAGCCCGGGCCGATATCGTTTGCGGGTCACCGGCCACAGCGGATCGAACTACGACGAGATCTGGTTCAACGTTCGATAACAGAATCGGGCGGGGCAGCTCTCGACACTGCTTCGCCCGTCTTCGTTTCCCTGAGGGATCACTTCTAACCCAAGTTCATTCAGCAGGCGCGCGGTACATTCGAGTCGCTGGGCAGGCCGACGGCCCCATGGACGAGCGACTGGAGAGGCGGTCGTCAGTCGATCTGAAAGGGCGGGTCTTTGGATGCTTAAGAAGCCTGCCAGACCTTGGCAGGATCGAGCTCTTTCGGAGGTATCGAAGTCCCAACACGCTGTCTAGAATTGCAGTGGAGGATCTTGTTGAAACGTAAAGCTCTCATCACGTTGCTGGTTGCCGCATTCGCGGTTCCAGCCCATGCACAATCTACAATCGATGTCCGGCTCGGCGGGACTGGTTCAAAGACGCTCAAGGGCACGATCAAAGGGCGTGACTTTGTTGATTATCGAGTCAACGTGGGTGCCGGCCAGACGTTGGCGGTCTCCATGGCCACCAGGAGTACAGCGGCCTACTTCAATATCACGCCGCCGGGGACCGAGTGGGCCATGTTTAATGGCAGCACAGAGGGCAACTCGGCGGCCCGCAGGATCCCGGCAGGCGGGCGGTACACGGTGCGTGTCTACCAGATGGCTGCTGCAGGGCGACGCGATGAAAGCGCCAACTTCACGCTCAAGCTATCGGTCACCGGGAAGAGTCTGTCCCCGGTTCCTGGTGCTCAGGACGCGGTGATCCCGGGGACGAAGTTCCATGCGGCTACCGAGATTCCCGTCAGGGTTGAGGGAAGTCCCAGTCCGCAGAACTGCAAGGCCTTCGTCACGCGGTATCGCGGCGGATCCGCGACGCTCGAGGTTCACTTGCCCCAGGAGCGTAAACTCCGGCTGCTCTTTGTCGGTAACTCGATCGTCGGATGGTCTTCGATGGAACGACCGAGTGTCTCGAGGAAGGGCGACGAAACCAGCGTTAGGATCGACGGATTCTCCTTCGCGGTCGTCGACGCGGTCCTGTACGGCGGATAACCGGCCCCAGAGGGTGGCTGGCCGAGATCCGGCCACCCTCTGCAAATCTTGGCTTCCTCGCGTCGTAGAACTGCTGATGGCGCACGTGACCAACTTTCTGCTGCCCAACTACAAGATTCTGGAGACGAGGAGTTTAGGCGCGTTGGAGGCGCAGTACAGCGACCTTACCCAACCGAATCGCTTCTTTCAGGCGTCGGAAAGCTTCCATGTCCGTTTGGCGCAAGTGGGATGGAGTCAGGGACGGATCACGTACTCTGAACTTTGCGGCAAGATCATCAACGCCTCGGTGTCGCCCGGGAAGGAGGTAGTCGTCGGCGTGCTCGGCGACGGCCATGCGGAAGTCATGCACAACTTGATTCCGCGCTCGATGAAAAAGGGCGACGTCATCCTGTATCTTCCGGGTGACGAGTCTGTGCACCTGCTCGACAACACGAGGATCTTCTCTGTACGGGTTCCGATCAGCCACGCTCGGCTCATCCGAATGCGCGGCCGTCCGTTCAAGTCCACTGAGGCAATCGATCGTAGAGTCGAGCGGTCAGCGGCCCTCGATGTGGAGTCTCTGTCCCGTTATCTGGCAAGCGAGGCCGAGCGGGTTCACGGGCTGCCGAGCGGGGCCGACCAGATCGATTCCATTGGCCTTGCCTTGACCGAGCGGGTGCTGCGCATCATAGATCAGCACTCATCTAGCCAACGCGAGGTCGATCCCGGCATGCTTGAGATCTGCCGCACCTGTGACTTTGCGATCGAGTCGACAAACCAACACTACAGTGCCCATGAACTGTCTGAGATTGCGTGCTGCAGCCACCGGCAACTCTACCGGGCCTTTTCGCTTATTGCGGACTCAACCCCCATGGACTATCAGCGCAGGGTTCACCTTGCGCGTGCCCGATCCTTCGCACTCAGGAATGCAGACTCCAGTGTGAGCATGCAGCGGCTTGCCGAGAAGTTCGGATTTGGCTCGGCATCCCAGTTGCGCAAGGCTTACGTGGATGAGTTCGGCCAGACGCCGGCCGACTCGGTTCGGCATCGCCGGGAAGTCGTCGCCGACATGCTTCGGCAAGCACAAACCGAGCAAGTGATGGCGGCTGTGTAAAGCTCGGAGTTCCTCTCCTCAATCCCGTACGGCTCGGCGATCATCGAGGTGACCGGGGAAGAGCACTGCGGGGGCCTTTCCACCGGTCGGATGCACTGTGTTTCGGCGAATCAAACCCTCTCGGTATTGCGGACAGAACGCACTCGTGCTTCGAATAGCGCACGGACACCCTCCCCCGACTTCACGTATGATAAGTCGTGACTCCATCCGCTGAGCCGTCGAATCCGATTCAGCGGGTCTTCTTAACCGGCTCGACCGGCTACATCGGCGGAAGGCTCGCGCCACGGTTGCTCGAGAAGGGTTACCGGGTGCGGTGCTTCGCGAGGAGCGTCGCCAAGCTTCGCGATCGTCCGTGGGCCGCACACGAGTCGGTCGAACTGGTTGAGGGAGATGTGTCCGATGAGGCGGGGCTTGTCGAGGCGCTGAAGGGTTGCGACGCTGCCTACTACTTGATCCACTCCATGGAGGCCTCGGTCGGCGAGTACCGCTCTCGCGACTATGCCCTGGCCGAGGCCTTTGGGCGGGCTTGTGCCAAAGCAGGTGTTAAGCGGATTCTCTACCTGGGCGGGCTGGGCGAGATTGGGGAGGGGCTGAGTACCCACCTGGCCTCGCGTCGCGAAGTCGAGACGGCACTAGCTTCGGGAGGAGTTCCGGTGACCGTCTTCCGCGCGGCGATGATCATCGGCTCGGGCTCCGCGTCCTTCGAGATTCTGCGTTATCTCGTCGAGCGGCTTCCGATCATGGTCACCCCCCGATGGGTGTTCACTGAGTCGCAGCCGATCGCCGTCCGCGACGTGCTCTTCTATCTCATCGAAGCGCTGACCGTTCCGGGAACCGTCGGCAAGACCATCGACATCGGCGGCCCCGACATCCTCTCCTATTCCGATCTCATGCGCGAGATGGCATCGGCGCTCGGGCTTCGCCGACGGATCATCATCCCGATTCCGATACTCACGCCGCGCCTCAGTTCGCTTTGGATCCATCTCGTGACTCCGCTGCACGCGAGCATTGCAAGGCCGCTGGCCGAGGGTTTACGAAACCGAGTCGTCTGTCGCAGCGATGAGGCGGCCCGCATCATGCCGCACACGTGCCTCACGGTCCGACAGGCGATCGAGGCTTCACTTGAGAAGATGCAGACCCGCTCGGTTGAGACCTCTTGGTCGGACGCGGGCGTCATGCCCGGCGATCCCTCGTGGGCCGGGGGAACGGTGTACATCGATCGCCGCGAAGCGACGACCCGCGCATCGAAGGAAGCGGTCTGGGCGTCGGTCACTTCGCTCGGTGGCGAACAAGGTTACGGCGGCGCAGACTGGCTTTGGCGACTTCGCGGCGCATTGGACAGACTCGTTGGCGGTCCAGGGCTGCGTCGGGGCCGTCGAGACGCCCAGAACCTCCGGTTCGGAGACTCGTTGGACTTCTGGCGCGTTTCCGAGATCGATCCGCCCCATCATCTGGAACTCACTGCGGAGATGAAGCTTCCCGGCGTGGCGACTTTGACCTTCGACATTGATCCCTCGGGCGAGGAGGGAGCGGAGACGCGACTCGTGATGACCGCGCGGTTCCGCCCTCGTGGGCTTTTCGGGATCATCTACTGGTACATGGTCGTGCCGCTGCACGGGATCGTGTTCACCAAGATGTTGCAGGGGTTGGTTCGGCGGGCTGAGCGAGGGGGCGACCATACCGCGGCCCCGGTATAGTTCGGTTCATGCTCTCATCGCTCCTCTTCGTCGCATTGGGCATGGCCCCGATCCAGAAGGCCCCTCCTGTCAAGGTGTTCATCCTGGCTGGGCAGTCGAACATGGTCGGCCACGGCTTTGTTGCGGCCGACCCCAAGCGAAATGGGGGAAAGGGAAGCCTCGAGCAACTCGCCAAAGATCCGGCGAGCGATAAGAAGTTCAAACAGCTGCTGAACCGGGACGGCACTTGGCGGGTCCGAGATGACGTGTGGATCCACTACTTCGATCGCAAGGGCAATCTAACGGTTGGGTACGGAGCAGGAACCGATACGATTGGGCCGGAGCTAGGATTCGGCAACGTCGTCGGAGACTCGATCCGCGAGCCCGTCCTTCTCATCAAACTGGCTTGGGGCGGGAAGAGCCTTGCCGTCGACTTCCGACCCCCGAGTTCGGGGGGCATGGTCGGCCCGTTCTATAACGAGGTCGTTCAAGGAACCAAGGCCGCGATTGCGAACTTGGGCACCAACTTCCCGCAGTGGCAAGGCCGATCGGTCCAAATCGTCGGCTTCGGTTGGCATCAAGGCTGGAATGACCGAATCAACGGGGACTTCGTCGCCCAGTACGAGGAGAACATGGCGAACTTCATCCGCGACATCCGCAAGGATCTGAGCGCGCCGAACCTGCCGTTCGTGATCGCCGAGACTGGGATGGGAGGACTCGAAGAGAAGAACGAACGCGCTCTCGCGCTGATGAACGCTCAGGCCGCCGTGGCCCTGCATGCCGAGTTCAAGAACAACGTCGCTTTCGTCGGCACCCGCGCTTTCTGGCGGCCCGCCGAAGCCTCACCCAGCGACCAGGGTTACCACTGGAACAGCAGCGGCGAGACCTACTATCTCATCGGCGACGCGATGGGTCGCGCGATGACCGATCTCCTCAAGCGGGGCAAGCGATGATCGCGTCGCTACTGGCCTCAGGTTGGGTCCTAACGGCGCAAGCCCAGCCTCCCCAACTGACCGAAATGGCCGGATACCTCATCGTGCCTCACGAGGGGGTGCCATCGACCTACAACGCAGGCTTCTCGATGTACGTGGCGGCTTGGCCGCTGCTCAAGTCGTATCCTGGGTCGCAGTTCCAAAGCGGTCTGTTCGGCACCTGGATGTTCCCGCAGTTCGATGGACAAGCCCCGAAGGATCACTACACGGATATCGAAGGAGGGCTGGGTTGGTGGCGAGATACGCGCTTCGCGACCGAGACACCCAAGTTCATCATGGGTGGCGTTACCCTCAACTTCGCCGAGTGGGCCAACGGCCCGGGCGCGGGCAAGGGCAGAAACTGGAAGGACCCAACCGGGCTCTACGGAGTCGCCCAACTCAGCCCGTGGGTAGTTTGGCCGCCCGATGGTTTGAACCTGAAGCAGGGAACTCGCGGAGAGCTGTTTGGGTACGGCTACCTGCCCTTGCCCCTCACCGATCCGAAGACCAAGACTGCGGGCAAGGACGTGCCGACGGGCAACCATTGTTGGACACTCTTCCTCAACACCGCGAACTTCAAAGGTCCGGTCGCGTTCTTCACGCCTTACTTCTGGTCGAAGGCGTCGGCCGAGAATCCGAGTCTCGCTGGCAAGTTCCTCGACACGCGGCCGTCGGAGCCTAACAAAGCGGTTCAGATGGAGACCCAGCACATTCCCGCGATGATCGCCAAGGATCGTGCCGGGACCACCTATGCGCGCATCGCGCCCACCCACTTTCCCGGCGAGCCGGGCAAGGTATCTCCCCTCATCCACAGGATCACGGCCTACTCCAAGGCCGCCCTTTGGAATCAAGTTGAGCGATGGTTCGGCGGCGGCCCGTCGGCATCGGGCTTAGTTCCGGAGGCCGCTTCGAGCGTTCACACCTTCAAAGGTGGCGGCTATTCAACGTGGCAGATCTACTTGCCGGGCGAGGATCGAGCGAGTGCCCCCGAAGTGGATTGGGCCTCCTACGCGACGCCCGTCGCCCTCAGCGACTCGACGTACGGGATTCGGTGGAATCGTGACCTCATGAGTCGCACCGGTCTGTCGCGCTCCCTTGAGACCTTGCCCGAGTATTACCGGCTCACCAAGGGTGCTGAAGCTAAAGGGCGATGGGTCGTTGTGCGTCCCGATGAGGTTCCAGCCGAAACGGGTTTGCGAGAGGCGAAGTTCCCCGCGCCCAATCGGCCTACCGAGCCTTACGTGACACCTCTAGGGGAAGATCCATCATGGAAGAAGCCAGCCGCCGGCCCCTTCAAGCGCACCTTGGGCGACGGAAGCGAGATCACGTTCTACTGGTACCGTTTCGCCGATCAGCCCGCGCTGCAGAACGCAGACTTGACCGCTGCGGAGCGTGAGGCCGTCCAGAAGCGGGTCGAGAAGCTCCACCGAAGCTGGACGCAGAACCGCAACTACTTGCCCTCCAACTCAGTCGGGAGCTTGGCCAGCATCGACCCCGCCCTCCTCGTCAAACCGCCGAAGGGGCTTGAGGTGGGCTACGTGCCGATCGTCACGCGGCAGGGGTGGAAGTCGGGTCGCTAACGTGCTCAGATTTCTGCGCTACTTGCGCCGCCGTCGGAGCAATGATGCTGCCCCCAAACCCACGGCCAGAAGTGTCGCCGGCTCCGGAACTGCCGATGACGTGAACGAGGAACTCATCGTGAAGACGCTAGATGAGAGGAAATCCCAGTTTGAGAAGGCGAATCCGAAGTGCTCGTTCGTCCAACCCGGCTGGACAATAGGTCCGCTCATCGTGACGTTCCCGCTCGCTCCATAGCCGCCAGCGAAACCGGTTCCCGTCAAGACTGCAGAGTCAAAATCGAGCCTGAGCACCGTAACATCTGAGGCAGTGAAGAAGCGGATATAGCCAGCTTCTGAATAGAAGTAGTTGCTAGTGCCCGTGGTTGTCACCTCAAGTCCGAGACCGCCTTGAGCGTCTCGAAGTTCGAATCGAACATTGAACTGGTCAGGTGCCGGAATTCCCGGGGTTAGCAAGTGCAATCCGTCGGATAGCCATGCCGCCTCAAGCTCACCCGATAAGGCACCCGTCGAGGTGAACCGGAAGAAGTTCTGCGAAGAATTCGCAGCCGGATCGGCGAACGTGCCGACCGTAAACGAAGCACTTGCGAGGGTAGCAACGCCGACACCCATACTTGCCAGAACCAAACGAATCAAAGAAGTGTTCATGCTCAACTCTCGATAGACACAGTCATTATAGTTGTCGAATTTGCATTTAACACTCATAGGCCGTCAAAAAACTTGCGCTAACCGGTACTAATACCGGGATGATTCGGCTTAGTCGGCCCGACGTTGTCCGGCAGTGCCCCGGGGTGGACCAAGTCCTTCATTCCCAGGGCGATGGCTAGGGAAGGCAGAAGCTCAGAGCTCGAACGATAGTGTGAGCGGGCGGGGTAAGTCATCGATTTCCTCGGGAAGCGTGAACTGGCAGACGCCGTCTTCCTCACACCAGGTCACCGATGAGTCGTAACCGAGCAGCTTCAACTCCGAGCCCCGCGAGGGCCGTAATGATCTCAGCGTGGATGCGGATTCATCAACGAGGAACGCGAAGACGCGGTTTCCTTTCTGAGTGAAACGGATGGCTTCTTCGTGGTACGGAGCAATCGCGCGCGTGCCGTAGATCGCATCGCCGTTGATCTTCATCCACGCGCCGATCTCCTTAAGCCGCTCGACGGCTCCAGCGGGGAACTCGCCCTCGGGTGTCGGGCCAAACCCGATGAGGAAGTTGCCGCCCTTCGAGACGATCTCGATGAGCATCCGCAGGATCTCGCCGACCGGCCGGAAGACTTCGCCCTCGGCGTACTTCCAACTCGTGCCCATGCAGAGGCAGGACTCCCACGGCTGATCGAGGGGCTCGTCGGGAATCTGGTGCTCGGGGGTGATGAAGTCCTCGAACTCGTCGCCGACGGTGCGGTTGGCGACGATGAGTCCCGGTTGAAGCTCGCGCGCCATGCCGATCATGCCCTCCAT
>JANJUB010000095.1 GCA_024710805.1 Fimbriimonadaceae bacterium
GACGCGTGGCGCAACTACACGATCATCGGCGACGAGGGGCGGATTGAGAACTTCGGCGATGGTCCTGGGGCGGTGGTGCGACTGTGGAACCAGAACCACCACGCGTACCGCGAGAATGGCGATATGGAACTGATCATTCCCGATGCCGAAGGGCCGCATGCGGGTGCCGATCACCGAATCATCGAGGAGTTTGTTGGCTACCTCGAGGATCGGGTCGTGCCGATTACTTCGCCATGGGCAGCACGCATGGCCGTCGCGGCGGGGGTTGCGGGGACGGAGTCGTTGCGGAGTGGGTCGGTGCCGGTGGACGTGGCCTGAACCCTCTGTTGGATGTTGGATGTCGAATGTGCCGGATCGTGTCTGGCGACATCCCACATCCCACATTCCACCTCCGGCTTCTCGGCCCGAATCTTGTACACTAGGTTCAATATGGACCGAATCCACCTAGATTTTCTCCGCGTCACCGAAGCCGCGGCGCTTTCCAGCGCTCGGTGGGTTGGCAAGGGCGACCGCAACTCCGCCGACCAGGCCGCATGCGAAGCCATGCGCAGCGTCCTCAATGAGCTCGACATGCGCGGTGTCATTGTTATTGGTGAGGGCGAGCGCGACGAGGCGCCCATGCTCTTTATCGGTGAGGAACTCGGCTCCGGCAACGGGCCGGTGGTTCATATCGCCGTGGACCCGCTCGAGGGAACGAATTTGTGCGCGAACGGCACGCCGAACGCGATTGCCGTCTTGGCCGCCGCCGTCGAGGGCGAGGGCTTTCTGATGCACGCGCCTGACTGCTATATGGAGAAGCTCGTCGTAGGTGAGGAATGCGTGGGCGTCATCGATATCACGTTGCCTCCTCGCGTGAATCTGCGCCTCATGGCGAAGGCGCTAGGCAAGACGATGGATGAACTCATCATCGGTGTCCTGGAGCGGCCGCGACACGACGAACTCATCGCGGAGATCCGCGGGGCCGGCGCCCGGGTCCACCTGATTCCCGATGGTGACCTCAGCGTCGCGATTGCCGCGCTCGATCCCGATTCGGGAATCGATGGCTTGATGGGCATCGGTGGTGCACCCGAAGGCGTGATCTCGGCCGCGGCAGTCCAGTGTCGAGGTGGCGAGATGCAGGCGCGGTTGCGCTTCAGCAGCGAAGAGCAACGCGAGCGCACCCTGAAGATGGGCGTCAAAGACCTGGATGCGGTGTTCCGCACGGAGGATTTGGCTCGCGGCAATGTCATGTTCGCTGCCACGGGCATCACCTCAGGGGACTTGCTGAAGGGAGTGCGTTACCGCCGCGATTACGCCACGACGGAGTCGATTCTGATGAACTCCAAGACGCGCACGATTCGGCGCATCGAGACGATGCACTTGGAAGCTGGGTAGCTCACCCCCTCTCCGCGAGTGATCGTCTCGCGGGGAGGGGGCTGGGGGGTGGGGTGACCTTCAGACCCTAATCCTGGTTAAATAGGTGGTGTAGGTACTGCCCGGGGGCTTGCAAGAACGATCGCGTGATCTGGTAGTGCTCGGTGTCCTCATAAGTCACCCTTTGGATACCCTCAGAGGTGAACTCGTAGATCCATGCATCGGGATACGCCATCAAGATCGGCGAGTGGGTTGCCATGATGAACTGCGACCCTTCTTGGATCAGGTCGTTCATCCGCATGAGGAAGGCGAGTTGACGGGCGGGTGAAAGCGCCGACTCGGGTTCGTCGAGCAGGTAGAGACCGTTTGCTCGCATGGACTTGAACAGGTCGAGGAACCCCTCGCCATGGGAACGCGCGTGCACGTAGCCGATGCGCGGCGTGCCTCCGCTCTCTTTGGCGGCCTGATCCAGGTAGCTGGCGACATTGTAAAACGACTCGGCCCGCAAGAAGAAGTCATCGGTGGGCCGTTCTGATCCACGAGCGATGCGCAACGACTCATGCAGGTCGGTGTGCGAGTCGTACGTGCGGAATCGGTGGACGCTCGCCCCACCCTCAGGGCTGAACCCGCATAGGATGGCCAGGGCCTCAAGGAACGTGGACTTGCCCGACCCATTCTCCCCAATGAAGATCGTGCAGCGAGGATGAAACTCGAGTCGCTCGAACGTGCGCAACGCGGGCAGAGAGAATGGAAACTCGTCCCGGTCAATGTAGGATCGAGGATGGAGTTCGATCATCCGAACGAAGCCCTCTTCGAGTGGGCCGGTCGGGGCGCGCTTCTTCACACCTCCGCGGGCTCCTCCTCCTGCGTGAACTGCTCGCGCACCAGGCGCGCGTAAAGTCCACCGAGTTCGATCAACTCCTTGTGGGTGCCGCGCTCGACAATCTGGCCCTTCTGAAGCACGAGGATCTGATCGGCCGCGAGAATGGTGCTCAGCCGGTGCGCGATCGCGAAGGTCGTCCGTCCCGCCATGAGTCCAGCCAGTGAGGCTTGGATCAACCGCTCGGATTGGGTATCGAGCGCTGAAGTGGCTTCGTCGAGGATCAGCACCTTCGGGTTCTTGAGCAACACGCGCGCAATGGCCAGCCGCTGCTTCTCGCCTCCGGAGAGCTTGTAGCCTCGCTCGCCGACCACGGTGTCGTACCCCTCGGGCAGCCCTGCGATGTGGTCGTGGATCGCGGCCAGGCGGCACGCTTGCTCTAACTCGTCGTCGCTTGCGTCCGGTTTGGCGATCCGCAGATTCTCGCGGATCGTGGTGTGCATGAGGTAGGTCTCCTGCGTCACTGCGCCGACCGTTTCTGAAAGCGACCGGAGCGAGATGTCGCGCAGGTCGGTGCCGTCGAGCAGGACCTCGCCACCGTCGGGATCGTACAAGCGGGGAATGAAGTACGTGAGCGTGGTCTTGCCGGCCCCGCTGGGCCCGACGAGGGCGACCAGCTGTCCCGGTTCCGCGACGAACGACACTCCTTGAACTGTGGGGGTTTCCGCGTCGGCGTCGTAGGAGAAGGTCACGTTCTTGAACTCGACGCGGCCGGAGATCTCGGTCTGAACCAAGGCCCGCGCCCCGGGTTTATCGATGATGTCGTGGGGCAAGTCGAGATACTGGAAGATGCGCTCGAAGAGCGCGAACGAGCTCATGATTTCGACCTGCGCGCTCAGCAATCCGGTCATCGGGAAGAACATGCGGATCTGCAGGCCGGTGAAGGCGACGAGCTTGCCAACGGTGATCGAAGTATCGCCTTGCGAAATCAGCAGCCAACCCGCCAGCCAGTACACGACGGCGGGCGAGACTTGGGTGATCAGCCGAATCATTCCGAAGAACAGGTACATCACCACCTGTCCGCGAATCTGCCACTTGGCGAGCTCGAGATTCTCCTTGTCGAAGCGCTGAAGCAGCACGTCGCCGTTGCCCGCGGTCTTGGTGAGCAAGATGCCGCTTACCGAGAGCGTCTCTTGCATCATCGAGTTCAGTTCGCCGGTCTGTTCTTGGATGCCGGTCCGCACTTTGCGGGCGTACTCGCCGACCCCTTTGCCGATGATGAGGAAGAGTGGCACCATGCCCACGCTCAGCAGCGTGAGGCGCCAGTCCATGATGGTCATCGCGATGAGCGTTGAAACGACGATAGCCAAGTTCGACAGCTGTTCAGTGATCGTGCTGCTGACGACGTTTTGGATCCCGGCAACATCGCTGATCAATCGGGTCTGAATCTCACCGGTTCGGGTGGCGGTAAAGAACCGCAGCGACATCTGCTGCAAGTGGGCGTAGAGGCTGCCGCGGATGTCGCACATGATCTTCTGCCCAATGACGACCGACCAATAGCCGTACAGCAAGGTCAGCGCCGCGGCGAGAAGAACGACGATCAGCGTAGCGATCGAGTACTGGATCACAACGCCAAGGTCGCGGCCCTGGATGCCCTGGTCGATGATCGTCTGGATCAAGTACGCCGGCACAATGCCCAGCACGACCGCCACGACCACGACGAGCAAGGTGAGGATCACCTGCCGTCGGTGGGGCGCGAACAGGGAGATGATGCGCTTGAACAAGGCGCGGTCGAGCGACGACTTCGTAGGTGCTTCAGACATGAGGATCAGGGGGCGATGCGGAAGACATCCCACGCGGCGCCCGTGCGAGCATAGACGAATCGGTCGTGATTTCGCGCGGGCCGCCCCTGCCAGAACTCGAATCGATTCGGGATCAGGCGATAGCCACCCCAATGAGCGGGACGGGGAAGGGCGTCGGGGTACGCGGCGCGCAAAGCCGCCATGTTCGCCTCCAACTCACCTTCCGCAATGGGGCGGCTCTGTGGACTCGCCGCGCTCGCCAGCTGAGATTCATAGGGACGGCTACCGAAGTAGGCCCCGCTCGCCTCGGGCGAGATGGGCTCGACCACGCCCTCCACCCTGACCTGGCGCTCGGTGGTCGGCCACCAAAAGCAGACGCTGGCAGAGGGAGTCGCCTGGAGTTGCCGGCCCTTGTCGCTCTCGTAGTTCGTGAAGAAAATGAGATTGCCGTCGTCCAAGTAGCGAAGCAACACCATACGCACGTGCGGGCGGCCTTCGGCATCGGCGGTCGCGAGGGCCATCGCGCTGGGTTCAATCGCGCCGTGAGTCTCGGCGTCGTGCAGCCACTGCTGCAGCTGGCGGATGGGATCGGGATCGAGCGCCTCGCGGGTGAGCGCACCAAACTCGTAGGTCAGTCTGTGGCCCAGAAACGCGTCGCTGCTCATCGGCTTGATGGTACACGAAGCAGCCTCGCCGGAAACCGCGGAATTCGCACTCCGCCCACATCACGGCAAGCGAGAGTCCGCCGCCTTCTCTCGGAGCCGATCGGCTTCATTGAGGTAGTTCTCCAGCAACACCCCGTCCCTCGCGTCCTGCCCTAGCTCGGCCCCAATGAAGCCGACGTAAGCCATCGTCGCCGATGCGATTATCACGGCTGGGGCGTACGGGCTCGCCGTAAGCGGCTTGCGCCAATAAAAGGCGATTGCCACCAATCCGAGTCCAAGCCCGACTAGGCTGAGCCAGGGATCGGACCGGAAGCGCACCAACTCCACCACCAACAAGCCGAGCCCGCCGATCAACACGACCAGCGCAGGCAGCGCCAACTTGGCCCGCGTCGCCAGCAACCCCAACAGAAACGCCGCCGCCGGGATCCATGCCACGGCCGCGCCACTCGATGCCATCAACGCAAAGAGACAGGCTAGCGCTCCAACCCATACGCCGAAGAGATTTCGACGCTGGGGAGAGAGTCGTTTGAGCCCTACTAGAGTCCCAATCGTAGCCGCGGCGAGCCCGATGCCAAGTGCAATCGGAACGTATGGAATCGCGGCGAGCATTGAGATCAGCGCATGAATGGAAGCGGCGATCACCGCTGCATGTCGACCGGTCCGAGACTCGGCATAACCCGCGGCGATGATCAGATGCAGCAGCATCAGAAGCCCTACGATGGACTCGGCCTCCGATCCCAGATTCACTAGGCCAAGGGTCAGGCCGTATTGTGCGATCAGCCACGTGGAAAAGGCGAGCAGGTGCGGCATAGCGCGGTCGACTCCCGGCCCCGTTTCGCGTCCACCGAGGCGCCCCGCGACGAGGCTCGTGAGCACCGCGATCGCGAGAGCGGCGAGAGCACTCGCACCGAAGATGAGGGAAGAACGATTCCAGATCCAGGAGTCGTCCGGGAGGTCCGCGTAAAGCTCGTAAACGATCGAGGACCGGTCGGCTGCCGTGCCAAACTCTGTGGTTTTCGACTGCTGATCTCGCTCCTCGGCACGCTGCCTAACGAGCGCCTTTCGCTCGGCCATTGTCCCTCGCCCGCGCTTGTCGGCGGCCGTAAAGACCGATGCCTCGACCATCCGCCGCCCAATGAGCATGCCGATGAGCGTCTCACTCGACTTCACGAGCAGGACGCCCGTCTTCGCCAGGTGGCGCCGCGGCTCAAGGTCTTCCTGCTTCTGGACGGCGTCAGAGAGGGCCGTCACATAGCTGTACTCAGGCAAGATGATGCCCGAATACGACATGACTCGCACGTATTGGCCCCGGTAGCCGAACTGGCTCTCACGGGCCCGGGTTTCGCGATCTCCGTGGTCCATCATGTAGCCGTCGAACTTGACCGCTTTACTCGCTTGCTCCAGGGCTGCGTGTGCGGCTGGGGTGTCGCCATGCTTCTGGGCAATGGCCGCGAGGACGAGCGGGAAGTAGGCGTTGTTGGGGTCGGCACGCTGCCCTAAGATGGCGGCTCGTTTCGCGGCATCGAAGTTCCCCTTGTTCAGCGCGAGCCGCACGGTGTGCGCAAAGAGGGTCGGCTCATTAGGGTGTTGGCGGGCCAACTCGAGTAGCTCGCTCGGGCCTTGACGCCAAGCCACGACGAACTGGGAGTCAAGGTCAACAGACTTGATCTGCTTTATCTGGGGTCCAAGGTCGGGCGCGATACTCGCCCAGTTGCCCGAGAGGGACTGGTCGTAGCGTCCTGCAAGCACATCTACGTGGTTCAATACCACCCACCGGGTCATGGGAAGAGCCACCACCATCGCCAAGATCGCGGCGCTGCAGATCAGGATGACGCGCGACATGCTCATACCCCACGTCCGCTGAGCGTGGACGTCTCGACGGGGCCTTCGGGAAGCAAGCCCGCCGCCGCCATCTGCTGCTCAAGCATGGGTGAACCTACGTCGGGCACATTCGTCGGGCCAAAGTTGGCGCACCACAGCAGAAACGCATAGGTGAGCGCCATCGCGGCCACGGGTGTGGCAACCAGCGCAAACCGCCCGACGGGGCGCTCCTTCAGGCGCGCTTCTGCCACGGGAGACAGGCGCACCTCGCGCAGGGAGTCAAAGTACTCGATCAGCGGATCGTGGGTTGGGTTCATCGGTTCCACTCCTTCTGGAAGGCAGCCCGTGCGGTGTGCAGCCGCGAGGCCACGGTGCCTTCGGGGATGTCGAGCAGCTCAGCGATCTCGCGGTGGCTCAGGCTCTCAAAGTAGGCGAGGGCCAAGATCGTCCGCGACTCGGGGGAGAGCTTCTCGAGGGCGGCGCGGACGAGGATGGCGTCCTCGAAGGTTTCGCCGTCCGGCACGTCGGTTGCCAAGGTCTGCGAGGTCGGCCGGCGAAGGGAATTCAGCGACGCCCGGACGACGAGCGTCCGCAGCCACGCCTCGACATGCCGCACGGGCTCTCCGTGATCGAGGGCTTTGACGAAGACGTCTTGCACGATGTCCTCGGCGAGTTCTCGTTGCCCGACAATCGCCAGCGCGGTGCGGAAGGCTTGGTGACGCAAGGGCCACACGTCGTCCGGCGTGAGCTTCACCCCTTCCGAACTTGTGACTTTCAACCAGCGCCGCACGGCCATCGTCATCTTGCGCACCCCATAGGAGAAGACACCTCAACTCGGCGTATTCTTCAGAAGAATATCTTCACGTCAGACGAACGGTTGCCAAGTTCCTTGGATAGGGCTGGCTTTACAAGCCACGGTAGCGGATGGGTTAGGGATCGAGCACCTCGCGGCTCAGCGTTGTGAACTCACAGTCAGCCGCGCCGAAACGAGAACGTCGGAGCCGGTCAAAGACCGACTCCGACGCATGCTTCGACGAGCGGTAACTACCGCGGTCGGCTCTCGCGAGCCTCACGTTGTTCCGGCGTCAACGTGCCCTCACGAAGCTGCTGCTCCTGGCTGGAGTTCATCTTCGGATCATTCGGACCGGGCTCCGTCGAGCAACCCATGACCCAAACCAGCGCGATTGCGAGAAGGGCTAGTCGCCAGACCAAGGTCGCCCCCAGAACGACCAGAGTCCCTTCGCGTCCATTCGCTCGCAATACTGGTTGTACGTCGTGGCCTCGGACTGCGAGGGGTTGTCGGCGTAGTAAGCGATGAACTTCTCCTTGCCGAACTTCGCCGCATGGCCGTCAGCATACGCGCCCGGGAATCGAGGCCCCGGATATTGGCGGCGGGCATCCCAGATCAACTGGTACCAGCTCCAGTCGGTTGCGTAACGGTCCATCGTCGGCCACGAAGCATCGATGCCGTAGAACCGCATCCAGCTCCAGCTGAGCCCGGCATAGCGGGTGGGTGCGACGGCAAGCCGCTGAGCCGGGTCCTCGAAGCTCGTCATCGTGCGCTGCTGCCCGGGACCGCTCCAGTTGATGTTCGTGCAACCCGTTCCACCCCAGTGGCGGCTGTAGCCGTCGACGTTGAGGCTGAGGTTGGTAACCCATTGCCACTTGTACACGAAGCCCGGGAAGAACGGATCGGGAATGTCGTCGCCCTTGATGTCGGGCATGGTCTTGTCGAAGAACACTTCCTTGTTCTTCACGTACGGGTATATGTCTCCGACCCAGGTATCCGTGGAGGTGTAGCTGGTGCCGTAGTCGTGGACGACCACGTCGTCGTAGTCAGTCGAGTACATATGCAGACCGAGGGCGATCTGCTTGACGCCGGAGATGGTCGCCGTCACCTTGGCGGCGGTCTTGGCCTGAGCGAAGACAGGGAAGAGGATGGCGGCGAGAATCGCGATGATCGCGATCACGACGAGAAGTTCAATGAGTGTAAATGCTCTGCGCATGGATTCCTCCTGCATAGAGCATTCCCGGCCGAGATTAACGTCCCGTTCAGGGATTGTTAGCCTACGGTTAGGGTGTTCAACTCGCGATTGCGAATTCGTTGACGCGGTCCTCGAGCTTCTTCGCGGCTCGGTCGGCGGCGTCCATCAGATCCCCGACACTCGGCAATGGCTTGCCATGCAGACGGCGGTAGGTGATCCACGCAGTTGTGGCCGCAATACCCAGAAGGGCTGCGCTCGTTATCCATGGTGTCGTGCTCCGTCGCACGGGTTCGGGGTTCTGGCTCATGTCGTCTACCTCTTACTTCGACGTAAAAAGAATTGTCGGAGTTTCCGAGGAGGGTCTTCAGTGCCCGCTTACTAGGTTAGTTCTCGTACTCGATGGAACGGCCCGAGCGGGCGGCGAGTTCGTCGATCAGGAGTTCATAGGGGACTTCAAGACCGTTGCGACGCCAGCCGACGGGCACCTTGGTTCGGCCCGCGACGACGTAGGCATGGGGGCGGATCACCATGCTGCCCTGTTCGAAAATCAGGCTCGTCTTGTCACCCTTCACGCGAATGCCGAGAATCGCTTCGTAGCGGACGGTGCGGACCTTGCCCCCTTCCACCGACTCGAACTCCTTGTCGTGAAGCACATACTCGGCGGCGGTGGCCTGGCGGTGGGCGACTTCGGCGAGAGCGGAGCGGCCAAGCTCGGTCAGCGCGCCCGCGATCTGTTTGATGTCCTTGCCGATCGAGCGTTCACCCTCGCGACGCCAGACGCTCCCGCCTTGGCGTTGAGCTTGGCGGCGGCGATCTTCGGCCCCAACTTGGAGCCAGCGAACGGCCTCACCCGGCTGATAGCGAACATCATCCATGAACCTATGGACGTGGATTCGCCAAGCGGGGTTGCGGGGCGTGGGACTTCTGCTACTTCACGACAAACTCGACCACGACCGCGCGATGGTCGCTTGGCCACGGATCGACGGCAATGTCGGTCCGAGGGCCGGTTTCGCCGACGACTTCGGCGGTCCGTGGTTCGATGCCGAGTCCACGGAAGAACACGAGGTCGATGCGATCCATGACGTCGTTCTGTTCAACTTTGCCTACCGGATAGCCCGGGCTCCACGTGAAGCCAGGCTTGTTCAGCGGATCGGGATGCACCACTCGATACGCATCGCGAAAGCCAACCGATTCGACCGACCATGTGACCGGCCACTCGACGCTCATGCCGAAAGTTCGATGGCTTGTGCGGGGCGTCCAGTCGTGATGCGAGGGGGTGTTGAAATCACCGACGAACACGACGCGCTCATCGGCCTTAAGCCTCTTGCCCATGTCCTTGAGGATCGCGTGGACCTCGGCGAGTCGTCCGGAAGTCGCCTCGACCTGGGCAGCCTCGCCCGGGCTTTTCGCCTTGCCGTCGCGCACTTCGTAGGGTCCGTAGGGATATGCGGTGAGGTGGGTGTTGTAGACCACGAGCACCGACCCATTGGCGAGCTTGATCTTCGCGCCGCCCCAGCGCGAACCTTCGACCGCCCAGTCCTCAACGATCTCGAATCGGGTCAGGATCGAAGTCTTGTCGCTGCGATTCCACTTCAAGATCTCGGCAATCTTGGGGAGGCTCTCGCCCGGCTCTTGGATGCCGACGATGTCTGCGCGGCTCGCCTCGATCACCTTCGCAGTTTGAGGAAGCGGCTGAAACCGGGTGCCGCCGACCCATATGTTGTACGTCATCACCCGAACTTGGGTGGGCGCGACAATTGCGGTGGCAAGGAGCAGGGTGCTGAGCATGACCGTGAGTATGGCGAGGATTGGTTAACTCATCGTGAAGGATCGGCTATGATTCGGAGCATGAAGCTCTTGTTCATGGTCATGGCCCTTGCGATAGCCGCCACATTTGCCGGCTCCGCACCCGACAAGAAGGTCTACTTCATGTACTTCATGCGAGGCGACGGACCTCGTCCGACCGATCAGAAGCAACTGGAGGCGATGCAGAAGGCCCATATTGACAACATGGTCGCGCAATCCAAGCTGGGGAAGCTGATTGCCGCCGGGCCGTTGAACGATCCCACCAAGGAGCGGAGGGGGATTACGGTTCTGCACGTCGACGACGAGAAGCAGATTCCCGCCATGTTCGAGAACGACCCGTACGTGAAGCACGACATCATGCGGGTTAAGGCAGCGAAGTGGGACGTCGATCCCAAGCTCTTCAAGCCCGCGGTCGATCCGAACTCGATTGTCGAGCATCGCCTGGTGCTCATGAGGCGCGGCTTGGGGATGCAGCCGGAGAACGACGCGATGATCCGCGAGCACCGCAAGTTCATGGACGGCCTGAGGAAGACCCACCAGCTCGCCGTGTGGGGCACCGTGACCGGTCTTGACGGTGTTCGCGAGGTCTTGATTTTCACCGGGACCGACACCGACGGCATCATGAACAAGCTCAAGGAAGACGCGTACGTCCAGAAAGCGCTGATGAGCCCGGAAGTCTTGCCGCTTTGGATGTCGAAGGGCGTCGTCGGAGGCTGAGTCCAACTCCCTCTCGCTCCGAACATAGAGGCTCAGGCCTTGCAACTTCCACGTCGCCCCTGACGCAGAATAGAGTGATGATCGCAAAAACGCTCCTCTCGGTTGCCATCGGCGGCGGGCTAGGCTTTGGATACCACCTGCTCATGAAGGCCATCGGCTCCCAATGAATCAACTGCCATCAGCCGGCGGTGCCGGTGATTGCGGGAATGGTCTTGGGTCTGATCGCCGTGCTGGGCAGTCGCCAGTAGCGGTCTACGTTCACACTCCCTTCTGTCCGACCAAGTGCGGGTATTGCGACTTCAACAGCTACGCCATGGAGGGCGAGATCATGTCGCGGACGACCGCGGCGATGATCGAGGAGATCGTGCGCAGCCCATGGCGGGGACAACCCGCGAAGACGATCTTCTTCGGCGGCGGGACGCCGACGTACCTGCCGACCGAGCAACTGCTCGCCATCCTCGCGGCGGTGATGGAAGTCCACCCGCCCATCGAAGGTGCGGAGATCACGAGCGAGGCCAATCCTGGGACGGTGGATGCGGACAAGTTCTCGGCCATGCGAGAGGCAGGCTTCAATCGCATCAGCCTCGGAGCGCAGAGTTTTCTGGATGACGACCTCATGCGTCTTGGCCGAATCCACGTTGCCGGGCAAATCGAGGCGGCGGTTGCCAAGGCGCGAGAAGCGGGCTTTGACAACCTGAACCTGGACCTGATGTTTGCCCTGCCGGGGCAGTCGCTGAGGGCATGGGACCAGAACCTGAGCCGGGCGATCGGTCTTGAGCCCGAGCATCTTTCGCTTTACTGCCTGACGCTGGAACCGAACACCCCGTTCTATCGGCAGCATTTGCGCGGGCTGTTGATCCAACCCGACGAGGACGACCAGGTCGAGATGTACGAGCTTGCGCGGGAGCGGGCCAGTGGTGCGGGATACGGCCACTACGAGATCAGCAACTTCGCCAAACCGGAGCGCGAGAGCCGGCACAATCTGGCGTACTGGCGCGCCGAGTCTTATGCGGGCTACGGCCCCGGCGCGGTGGGGTTCATGGACGGCGTTCGCACCACCAACTGGAAGCACCCGCAACGGTACATCGAAGCGGTCGAGTCAGGTTTGCCAACCGCCTTTGAGTCGGAGACGATCGACGAAGCAACCCACCGTTTGGAGCAGATCATGTTGGGACTGCGGCTGCGTGAGGGCGTCCCCGTGACGCTTGCCGACGAAAACGGCCTGCGCGAGATGGCAGCGCGAGGTTGGATCGATCTGTCGAACGACCGCGTCGTGCTGACTCTTGACGGGCAACACTTCTGCAGCGCAGTTGCCCTCGCCCTGGCCTAGAATATTCTCCAAAATGCCCGCCGGGTGGGTACAAACGCACCCTTGCGAGAGTAGGCGCAATTATTCGCGAAGGATGAACAAACCGCGCCCGAAAGCGCGACCATCGGGCATGAATGGTGGGGGACTGAGAGGTGGGGGATGTTGACGCTGACGCGTGCCCGGGTGTTGCTCGTCGAGGATGATCCTCATGAGCAGAACATGGTCTTGAGCGTTGCACAGCAGCTTGTCCCCGCGCCCGAGGTGGAGCTGGTTCACAACGGCAAAGAGGCGCTTGTCTATTTGGACGAGCTGACTCACGACCGACTGCCCCAACTGGTCCTGTTGGACCTCGACCTTCCTTTAGTCCACGGGTTGGAGGTCTTGCGGCGTATTAGAAAGCGGTACCTGACGCGCGGTGTACCGGTCACGGTGTTCACGGGATCGCTGTCCGCCGAAGACCTTGCCGTCGCAGAGCGATATAATGCTAGCTTCGTGAGAAAACCAACCCTCAATGATGAATATGTGGACACGCTGCACAGGATTCTTCACTATTGGACCGTGCTGAACTGTACGGTGACGTTCCCCCGCGACTAGCATGAGCGAAGTGTTCTCGCTCGCCCAGGTGCGCGGGGTCGCGGACTGGGCGGTGGAATGGGTGTTCATGGGCGAGATCATCGCCCTACAGCGGATTTCCGCCGAGTATCAGGACGTCCACCAGGCACAGCTGAAGCTCGCCGGGCGTGGTTTGCTCTCCGTTCGCAAGGGCACGGCAGTCATCGGTGGAACCGTATTCCCCAGTGGACACTTTGGCTTACTCAAGGGCGGCACCCACCGCGTTCTGGTTTCGGCGGCCGAGTTCGCGGTCGACTTGGTGACTTGGAATCCTTCGATCTTGGGCTGGCTCGATATCTTGATCGGGCGTTCGCTCAGGGAGTCGGAGATTCGGGTTGCGCCTGGGCAGATGGATGATTTCGACCCGAATGCGAGTCCCGCGATCGAATTGGGACTTGCTGGGCAGTTGCTCACTCGAATCGCAGGACTCCTCGAAAATCCGTCCCGAATCTCGATCCGTCCTACCCCCGCCACGGAGGGTGGGCCGTTTGCCGAATTGCTGGCGGCGGTGGAAAGCGACCCGGCTCATGGCTGGAACTTGACCGAGGCCGCGGATCAGGCGGGCTACAGTTCATTCCACTTCTCGCGCACGTTCAAGGCACAGGTGGGATGCGGATTTCACGAGTATCTCGATCGCCGCCGAACCGAAGTTGCGGTCATGCGACTTGCTCAAGGCGGCTCGGTGGCCGAAGCTACCGAACTCGCCGGATTCTCATCCGCCCGCTCATTGCGCGAGTCTCTGCGGGACTATTTAGGATTGCGACCGACGGACTTCCGCCCGGACTAACTCTTTCGGCCGAGTCTCTTAAAGGCGCGGTCGAAGTAGCTCGCCTCGCTCATGCCGAGGAACCGCGTCACTCCGTAGAACACCCAAACTCCGAGAAGGGCGATAACCGCGAGGGCCGCGATTTCGGAGACCTTGTGTTGAGGATTCCAAAGCTGCATGGCTCCGTAGGAGACTGCGCCGGCGACGACGGCGGCTGCGGTTGTTCCGGCGATCGTCAGAACGATGCCTTTCCGATCGAGCGCTCCAACCTCGCGCTCGAGGGCGACGAAGAGCGCGATCGCCAACCCGAATGCGGCCACATTGGACGCCCACGGCAACATGCGGAAGTCTGGCGATACCTTGACCGCCCAGACGCAGAGGGCAATAAACACGCCGGTCATCACCGTGCCCACGGCGACGGGCAGGAAGGTCTTCTGCAGCGAGAAGAAGCCGCGCATGAGCACCGGTTGGGCGCACCAAGCGAAGATGCCGACCGCGTAGATGCGCAGACAATCGGCCACCGCGACGAGCTGGTCGGGAGTCTCCATCGCCGCCCCGTATCCATAGAGAACGTTCACAATCTGCGGCGCGAGGGCGAACATCAGTGCCCCTGAAGCCATGCCGAGGTACAGCACGGTCCGAAGCGTCTTGCCGACCTGGTCACGGTAGAGATCCATCCGCTGGGTGGAGACGAACTCAGCGAGGACCGGGAATGCGGCGAGGGCAAGCGACTGGCCGAAGATGCCCAGCGGGGCTTGCATCAGGTTGTTCGCCGCCGCGAGCACCGTATTGACGCCATCGGTGCCGTAGCTGGAGGCAAACTTCTGGGTGATGATGCCGGCCACGCTCGGTAGCGAAAAGCCAAGCAGCACCGGCAGCAGGAGCATGAAGAACTTGCGCACGCCGGGCAGGGAAGTGTCGATCGACGGGCGGAACGAACTCCCCTCGCGGAACATCATCAGCGCGGGAAGCATGAGATTGCCGATCAGTGCGCCGACGAGCGCGCCCCACGCCATGCTCTCGACGCCAAAGCCCATTGCCCACGGCAGGATTGCCGCGCCGAGGATGATGCCGAAGTTGTACACGTTCGGGGCAAGTGCCGGGCCCCAGAAGTTGCGCCTCGCGTAAAGCGTTGCCAGCAACACCGAGCCCACGAGAAATGCGAACTGCGCGGGCAGGAGCACTCGGCTCATGAAGATCGCGTCCGGCACCACCGCATCGGGTTTGACATCCTGGAAGTACCGGATGATCTGAGGGGTGAAGATCCAGGCGATCACGATCAAGACCACGGCCACGATCGAGGTCAGCGTCACGACTACGCTGAACACGCGCCATGCTTCATCGCGCTTATCGTTGTGCCAGTACTCACTGAACACCGGAATGAATGCGCTCGACAGGCCGCCGCCCGCTACGAGCATGAAGATCATGTCGGGGATTAGGATCGCGAGCCGATAAGCGTCCGTGTCGAGCCCGACACCGAACTGGCCAAACATGACCGTATCGCGCACCAGACCCAGGAGCCGGCTGAGCAGCATTGCCGCCACCATGATGCCGCCCGCTTTGGATACGGAAATTCGATCGGATTCGGACATGGTGGACTCGCGACGCGTTAGGCTACCTTAACCTGCGAATGGAGTAACCTTCGAACGTTATGAAAGCTATTGCCGACATTGAAGGAATTGGTCCGGCCTACGCCGAGAAGCTCGCCGAAGCCGGTGTCAAGCACGTCGAGACCTTGCTCGAGAAGGGCGCATCCCGAAAGGGCCGCGAGGAGCTCGAAGAGGCGACCGGCATCAGCGGCACGTTGATCCTCAAGTGGGTCAACCGCGCCGACCTCGACCGCGTCGACGGAATCGGTTCGGAGTACGCCGACCTGCTCGAGGCCGCCGGCGTGGATAGCGTTCCTGAGCTCGCCCAGCGCAACGCCGCCAACCTGCACGCTAAGCTCGCCGAAGTCAACGGGGAGAAGAACTTGGTCCGCCAGGTTCCAAGTGAGTCGCAGGTCGCGAAGTGGGTCGAGCACGCGGGCACGCTTCCGAAGGTCGTCACGCACTAGGAGTTGTTCCGGCCAGGAGGGGCATATCGAGTTCCTCGTGGCTGGTCCGACACGATGCTGGATAATCCCGAAGCTCAGGTCGTCGCATTTTTCGCCGTCAAGGCCTTTGGGGTCGGAATGATGGGGGTGCTCTTCTTCGCGATGGTGAAGAACAGCCCATGGTGGATCGCCGCTATCCCAGCGTCCATGGGGCTTGTGTCTTTGGGGTCGCTCGTGGCAGGTGTGATCCTGACCGCGGCTTCGCCGTTGGCCATACCCTACGGAGAAGCGCTTGGGGGATTGACACTGGGTGTGGGGTCGGGTGTGCTGGCAACGAGCGCGGCGAGGGCACGACACATCCCTCGCCCACAAAGAGACAAGCGTCAGGCTGGCGATAGCGACGTTGACTCGCACAAGAACTAACTATGGTATGAAACTGCATTGGATAACACTCGTCGGAGCCGCGGGATTTCTGCTCATCACCGCAGCTACGGTGCCGTCGCCGACTCCGTACAACTGGAAGCTCCCCAAAGGGTTCCCCCAGCCCCACGTTCCTGCCGACAACCCGATGACTGTCGAGAAGGTCGAGCTGGGTCGCCACCTGTTCTATGACACGCGGTTGTCTGGGAACGGCATGATGGCGTGCTCGACCTGCCACCGTCAGAATCGCGCGTTCGGCGACGACACGCCGACGACGCCCGGGACCTTTGGGGATCGTGGGTTCCGCAAGTCGATGGCGATCGTCAATGTCGTCTACACGGGAACGCTGACGTGGTCGAATCCGGAGAAGCGGCTCGAGAACCAAGCTCTGGTCCCCCTGTTCGGCACCCACCCGGTGGAGATGGGGCTCGATAAAGACAACAGCTTCCTAGAAGACCTATCTGCCGACCCGGTGTATAAGAAGCTCTTCCGCGCAGCGTTTCCCAGCGAGAAGAAGCCTGTGACCGTGGCGAACGTTACCAAGGCTCTCGCTTCCTTCCAGCGTTCCCTCATCTCCGGCAACTCGCCCTATGACCGCTATCGGTTCCAGGGCGATGAGAATGCGATTTCGGACGTGGCGAAGCACGGCGAGAAGCTCTTCTTCAGCAGCATGTTCGGCTGCGGCAGGTGTCACGGTGGGTTCAACTTCTCGGATTCCACCATTACCGCGAAGAACCCCGAGCGGGCCGTCTTCCACAACACGGGCCTCTACAACGTCAAGGGGCCGACCCATTACCCGGCGCCCAACGTGGGCCTCTATGAGCACACCAAGAGCAAGTACGACATCGGGCTCTTCAAAGCTCCGACGCTGAGGAACATTGCGCTCCATCCGCCCTACATGCACGACGGGAGCGTTCCGACCCTCGACGCGGTCCTGGATCACTACGCTGCGGGAGGCCGAACGATCAAGTCGGGGCCGCATGCGGGCGTTGGCAAGGACAACCCCAACAAGGATCACTTGCTGACCGGGTTTGAACTCACCAAGGAGGATCGCGCCGCTCTGTTGGCCTTCCTCCACAGCCTGACCGATCGTGAGTTCATGACCAACCCCAAGTTCAGCGATCCTTGGCCGGAATAGGTCTTCCCGAGAGTGCTCATACTTGCATCTTTGCGGGTAGCCTACGCGCATCATGATGCTCGGACTGATTGGCTTCATCGCGCCGGTATCGATCGCCTCGATTCTCGCCGAAATGGGCGACCTCGAGCGGCTGGCCACCGTCGGCGATTACCGCTCCATGCAGCAAAGCAGCTACGATCGCGCGTCGAAGTCGCCAGCTGAGAACTGGTTCGCGAATGCCGACGCGGGGCACTTCATCCGCGTCGAGGAGCGCGACGGTCGCAAAGAGCACGTGATGGCCGAGATGGAGGGCCCGGGGGCGATCGTCCGCATTTGGTCCGCGAATCCGGCGGGGGTCCTGCGAGTCTACGTCAACGGAGAGTCCAAGCCTCGGCTGGAAGCACCGATGGGTGATTTGCTTCGGGGGCGCGTCGCGCCGTTTGCCAGCCCCTTTGCCTATGAAGTCGCTCGAGGCTGCAATCTTTACTTCCCGATTCCGTACGCGAAGTCTTGTAAGGTGACGGTCGACGACACCGGGCAAATCAAGGGCCTCTACTACCACGTGGGCTACCGGCAGTACCCCGTGGGCACCGCGGTCGAGACATTCCACCTCAACGACATCCCCGACTTGAAGGCCACGTCTTCAGCGATGCGGAATCCCCCGCCACCGGGCACACAGCTCACGCGGATCCAGCAGACCGTCACCAAGGCTCAAGGGCTGCGCGTGGGCGTCAATGGCCCCGGCGTGATCCGCGAGTTTCGGCTGAAGATTCCGCCGCTCGGCGATGAGCGCCGATGGACGTGGGATGACCCCCGGCGCATCCACAACGTGCTGCGCGGACTCAAACTGCGGGTGACGGTCGATGGCGAGACGACCATCTTGACCCCGGTCGGTGACTTCTTCGCCACGGCTGGGGGCGTTCACCCGGCCGAGAGCCTGCCTTTGAGCGTGGGTTCCGATGGCACGCTCCTGTGCCGCTTCGTGATGCCTTTCGAGCGCCGCATCGACTTCGACATCACGAACTCGCTGGACACCTCGGTACCGGTCAATATTCAGCTATCGGGCACGCGGAACGGGTCGGTGCCGCCGCTGCGTTTGTATGCCAGCTGGGGCGTGGACCATGGCTCTACTCGGCCGATGCGCGACCTAGAGTTCTTGAAGACGACTGGCCAAGGGCGGCTGGTTGGTTCCTTCCTCCACGTCGAGAACCCGACGCCCGGCTGGTGGGGCGAAGGTGACGAGAAGATTTACGTCGACGGCGAGGCGTTCCCGAGCTTCTTCGGAACCGGAACCGAGGACTACTACGGTTATGCTTGGTGCAGTCCGGAACTGTTCCGCCATCCCTATCACGGCCAGCCGAACTGCACCGGACCGGCGAACTTCGGCCACACCAACGTGTTCCGCTGGCACATCGTAGACGACATTCCGTTCAACTCCTCGATCCGCTTCGACATGGAGATGTGGCACTGGGAGACCGTCGTCGGAACGTGGGCGAGAACGACCTACTGGTATGCGCGCCCCGGCGATCCCGGCCCCGCGGATTTCACGCTACGCCTTCCCGCCGAACTGCTCCCGCCCAAGCCGATCGAAGGGGCCATTGAAGGCGAAACGATGACCGTAGAGCGCGCTTCCGGAGGCACCCACACCGTGCAGGACGGTTTTTGGGCGCTCTCGGGTGGGAAGCAACGGTGGTGGCAGGATGCGAAACCCGGCGACGAGCTGATTCTACGGTTCGAAGCTCCGAAGGCGGGCACGTTCCGCATTGTTGCCAACTTGTGCTACGCCCGCGACTACGGCAAGCATGAGATCTGGCTGGATGGCCAGCGTCTGGGCGAATGGGATTTCTATTCGCCTGACCTCGGCTGGAAGAAAGTCGATCTGGGCAAAGCGACGCTGACCGCGGGGTCGCATCGGCTGAGGATCATTTGCCGAGAACCGAATCCTAAGGCCGAGCCGCGCCGGATGTTCGGATTGGATTATGTCCTGCTGGAGCCATGAAGTCGGGATTCGTGCCGTACCGACCGGCCCGAGTCGCGCCCGCTGCGGTAGTCGCCTCGCTGCGCGAACAAGCAGAAGTCGCGCAGCAGCGCCGGACGGTTCGGCAGTTCTCGACCGATGACGTGCCGATCGAGGCAATCCAGAGTGCGATCGAGATTGCAGGTACCGCACCAAGCGGGGCCCATCGGCAGCCATGGTACTTCGTGGCTATCCGCGATCGGGAAATCAAGCGGCGTATTCGGGAAGCCGCTGAGGCCGAAGAGCGGGACTTCTACGAGAATCGCGCCCCAGCTGAGTGGCTCGAGGCCTTGGCTCCTCTTGGCACGGACTTTGTGAAGGACCATCTGACCGACGCGCCTTGGCTTATCGTCGTCTTCCGTCGAGATCGCGAGCCAGATTCAGACGGAGCTCAGCTTAAGAACTACTACATGACCGAGTCCGTGGGCATCGCGGTCGGTTTCTTGATTCAGGCGCTCCACCGAGCGGGCTTAGCATCATTGACGCACACGCCGGCGCCCATGACGTTCCTGAGAGAACTTTGCGGACGGCCCGCGACCGAGAAGCCATTCCTCATCTTGGCGGTTGGTTATCCAGCCGAGGATTGCGAGGTGCCCGACCTGGCTCGGAAGCCGCTCGACCAGATTGCCGAGTTTCGCTAACTTACTTGCGGCGTCGCCGCAACAGAAGTAGACCTGTGGCGGTGATTGCGAGGGTTGCGGGTTCGGGGACGGCGGTGAGTCGGGCGCCGAAGTTGGCGTAAGGCTCACCGCCCCAGCTGTAGGCGGTCCACTCGTTGCCGCCACGCTGCCAGAGCCAGTCTTCACTCGAACCGACCGTCGGCGGGTTGAAGTACGCCATCCCGAGTTCTCCAACGCTTCCTTGGCGGTCGAACGCCTGGATGGTCCAGATGAAGTGATCCGGAACGATCACGTTGGGAATGGCGAACGTGAGTTCGTGGAGGCCCGCCGTCGTCGCGACTTGAGTCAGCGGGCTCTCGTAAAAGGCGGCGCCAGGACCCTGAAAGCCCTCGTCGTACTCGCGGAAGCGGATCAAGGCATCGAACGTGCCAGGGATTGTCCCGCGATAGTTGAAGATGAGCTTCAGCTCCGTGACTTCGCGATCGGTGCCTCCAAGCCAAATCTCATCGCCGGCTTCCGCGCTATTGACTTCCCATTCGGGAAGCAACGGGAAGTTCTCATTCAGTGAGGTCGTCGTATTGTCGTAGACAATCGACTGAGCTGGCGCAACGCCAGCGAGGCCGAGGACGAGCAACGGGACGGCGGATACTCTCACGGTTCTGACCTAAGCAAGATTCGGGCCTCCATTGGAGGCCCGAGGTGATTCTCAGTTGAAGTGGACGCCGACCTGATCCAACGCCATGGTCCACCGGTTGCCCGTGTTTCCGAGGTTCGAGCTATGCACGACTCGAGCTCTCACTTCGCGGGTCGCGGGATCTACGAATCGCGAGGCGTTCGTAGTGATCGTCACTTGGGCGTTTGAGTAGGCAAGGGTCGCTGGGCGGGTATCTACGGTCTCGTAAGCCTGAGTGCTCCAGTTCCAGAGTTCGATCGTCTGGGTGGCTCCGCCGCCCGTGGTCAGGGTGTTGCTCGACCTGACCCCGACAATGATCTGACTGATCGTACCGACGGGTGCGTAGTTCGAGGCTCCGATGCCGGTACCGGAGCGCGCGCCGCTATCCAGCGGGCCGAGGACCAGGCTGTCGCCATCGGCGTCGGCAAGGCTGCCGAGATTGCCGCTTCGGATCGACCCATTGATGGTGCTGAAGCTCACCGGCGGATCCAGGACCAGCGGGCCGCGGGTCGCGGCGGTGAGGGATTGGAGAGTGCCTGGCTTGTGAAGGCCGAGCGTCGTGCTCGTGCTCGCAGGTGCGACGTTGGTGTCGAACCGGAAGTTGAAGACCGAGGAGTACTTGAGCGGGTTGGCGCCAGCTTGGCCAAACTCCGGGCTCGACCAGGTGATGGAGTCGTCGTTCTGGACCGCAGTCCAACCGTTGTTCGCGTCACGGTCGATATCCCGGAAGCCGATGTTCTGCACCGTGGAACCATAGGGAAGCGGTACCGAGAACGTGCGAACCTGCCGGTCGAGGTTATGGTTGTACAGCGCGTAGTCGTAGCGCCACATGCCGTTGCCGAGGTTCGTGGTTTGCAGAGCTACGATCACGTCGCCTTCCGTTTGCGGTTGGGCAGTGCTGCGAATCTCGCCCCATCGATTGATCGCTGGTCCCTGCACCATGGTGCTGATGGTGTTGATCGACCACGATGAGCCGTTCCAAGTGATGGTCGCTTCGCGCGATCCGAGGTTGTTGTAGGTGTTGACGTCGTTCGGCGTGATGTAGTACGCCTCGTAGAAGTAACGAGCACCCGCGTTGCCGAGGTCGGAGTCCAAACAGTCTAGTCGGTGGTCGACGGCGTCGAGGGTTACCGAACCAGGATTGCGTCGGATGCAGTCGTTGACGTAGTTGGAGAACCAGGAGCCCTGGCAGGTCCACACACCGGTGAACGGATTGACTTCGTCACGTGCGCCGAGATACGTGCGGTCGCCGTTGTTTCCGGTGCCGTAAGTATCGGAGCAGTTCAGACCGAGGAGCGATCCAGTGCCGGGATGCTGGCAGGTACCGCATCCGTTCGAGTTGGTGGAGAGGAAGCCATGCTTCAACCAAGACCAACCGACGTGCTCAAACTTGCCATCGCGCAAACGGTAGAGGTTAAGTGCGATGACGGGGTGTGTGGTCTGCATGGGGGCGTTCCACGGGATGTTAACGGTGCCCACGTTGCAGGAGGTCGTCGACATCGTCAAGCCGGTTCGGCCATTCGGATAAACACCGACTTTCGCGACCGGGTTCGAGGCAACCGCAAGGTTGCTCATCGCCGAAAGGGACACGTCGATGCCTGCTGACTCTGGGGAGTACTCGGGGACGTCGAGATCGCCTTCTCCATCCTCAGGGGTGGCTTCGGCGTAGAGGGTGATGGAACCAACGGACGAGCCGCGAAGCGTGGGATCGCCCAGTTCATAGGCGAGATCGTCGCTGATCCGAACCTCCATGTCCTGGAAGACCAACTCCTTCCGCTCCGACCGACTGAGGTTACGCGGGGTACTGAGCTCGAAGGCCACCATTTCGCCCTTTGAAGTATCGACGGTGAGGTTCAAGCCGCCTTCGGCTCCGCCTTGGGCGGAGATGGAGATTTGGTCGGCGGTAAAGGTCTTCTGGGCCGCGGTGAGCGTGAACTTGCCCTTGTGCGAGGCCTTGCCGCGATCGAAGCCGGCCAGTTTGCCGTCGATCACGCGGAAACTGAGATTGGAGTCTTCGATGCGGAACCCAGGAAGAGCGCAAGCACCGCAGTCGTCGTCGCCCGGGGCATGGGTGAAGGCAATCTTGAGCTTGGCATGCTCCAGATGATCGCGGACGAAGCTGATTGCGGTGCGTCCGCCCTTGATTCGAGCTTCGCGGCCGGGCAGATCCGGTCCCGCCGACGAGTAGATGTATGTTCCGAAACCAACAGCGAGCGCGCTCGCGCTCAAAAAGACAAGTCCCTTCATGAACCCCTCCAACGAAGATTCATTGTAGCAACGTCGGTCGCGAAATCCTAACGGCCGCCGATGTCTCGGCAGTTGTTGGGTGTTAACCAAGCAAAATTGCTGGGCATGTGCGAAAGCGCCTAACTGGGTTAGGATTGACCGTCCGGAACCGTCAACGCACCAGACTCGCTCAGATGAACCAACGCAAAGAATGAGAGCGTGATGATGATGCTCGCCAGCAGCAGGTTGATCGTGAAGACGAGCAAGGGCAGGCCGAACTTACGGGCAAGGGCATTCTGTCGGCACATCGACTCCCGTGCTCGGTCGCGCCTGTTCTCACTCAGCAGGCTCAGGGAAGCGCGCTGCAGGCGTTTCATCCAAGGTCGGCGCATGAGCCAGAGCATGGCCCACCAGAGTTCTCGAGCTAGGAGCTTGGAGAGAAGAGACACGGTTGGGTTCATTAGGACCGGTCCGTATGAGCTAGCGGTCCTCTACATTCTACGTATCGGCAGACCCGAGCGACTGAGCTACCCCGCAAAAACGCCGCTCGTCCGAACTGGACGAGCGGCGTAAGTTCAAGACCAACTAAGGAACGACGACGACGTTCTGCCGCTTGGTCGATCCATTGTAGGTTGCGAATACTCCGACCAGGGTGGGGTTGGCCACGTTACCGGTCGTGATCGTGAACGATCGGCTCGTACCTCCCGCCGGGATGAACACAGACGACGGTACGCCGACCAAGGCTGGAGCTCCGGTGAACAGCGTGATCGTCGCTCCACCCGCGGGGGCGGGATGGCTGAGCATGACCAGGCCCGACGATGACGAGTTGCGCACGATCACGTCGGGCGTGATGAGGATGTTATGGATCGGCAACGACAGCGTGAAGGTCGTCGTCTTCGTGATGCCGTTGAGGACGGCGCTGATGGTGACGGTCTGATTGGAGGTGACCGGAGACGTTGTCGCCGTGTAGGTCGCGGTTTTGTATCCCGCCGTGATGGTGACCGATGCGGGCATCGTCACGAATGCGCTGTCGTCGGAGAGGTTGACGACCGCTCCTGCTCCGGCGGCCTGGCCATCGAGGTAGACGGTGCCTTGGATCGTCGTGCCGCCCACCATGGCCGAACCGACGGTGTTGACCGCCACGAGCTTGGCTCTCAGGATCGTGATCGGCGTGGTCTTGACGACGTTGTTGAGGCTCGCGGACACGGTCACTGGAGTGTCTACGGTCACACCGCCGGTCGAGAAGAGCATGGTCCCGCTCGTCTGGTTGGCGGGGATGAAGAGCGTGGAGGGCACGTTAGCGATCGGGTTGCTGCGCCCGAGGGCAACGACAACACCACCGCTAGGTGCAGGTCCGGTGAGGGTAACGCTCACGGCGCCGTTGCTGCCGCCGATGATGGAGGAGGGGGTCACCGTGATGATGGAGGGGGTTGGGGCGGCGACGCTCAACCGGGTGGTGAACGTCGTGTTGCCGAACTGGACTGAGATATTGCCCGCAGAGTGCGTGGCGACCGGCGTGGTTTGGACGATAAAGCCCGCCGCCGACTGGCCACCCGGCACAACGAGGGTGTTTGTCGAAGGAGTGATGAACGTTGCATCGTCGCTAATGGGTAACTCGTAGCCATCCGCACGAGCAGGCTCAGCAAGATTCAGGGTGACCATCGCGCCGGCTCCACCGACGACGGTAGTCGGACTCACCGTAAGGGCCGCCTGCTGATACTTCTGAAGCAAGATATCCGCACCCCCCTGAGCGGGTAGTCCGTAAGTTTGCGTGCCCGCAACATAGAACGAGTTGTTCTGGCCCCAGGCGAAACCTTGGACCGACTCGTTGTGATACGGCGAGCCATACCAGGTAAACCACTCGCCGACACCGCTGGGGGAGACCTTGTAAATGCCAAAATCGAGGCGGTTGCCTCCGCGAAGGATTTCCGCAGTGAGGATGGTGTTGCTGGCACCATCGACGACGGCGCGGGGGTCGCTGCGGGTGCCGTCAAGGCTAGGCGTGGGAATGCGGGCGCCGGTATAAGTCCACAGCCGGTCGCCGTTCACCGGCTCGATCTTCATCGCGGCAGCTCGATGGACGGCGCCATCAAACACGCTTCCCCCGACGATCAGGTTGCCCTGACCGTCGATCGCAATCGACCTCGCGTAGTCATTGCCGTCCCCGGGACCATTGTAAATGCCCCACCAGTCCCTATTCAAGTCCGAATCTAACTTGTGAACACTTATGTCGTAGTCGGAGAAGTTGCTACTCGCGGAAGCCAAGATAAACAAAGTTGCCGGACTCGTCTGCGGCTAACCCTCGGACGCGTACCCCTGGGGCGACATAGCGCCCAATGGCTCCCCCTAGAATCTCAACGTTGAAATAGTAATCGTCATAACATGCGGCGATCCCGCCATTGCTCGTCAAAACCATGTAGGGAGCGCTGGTTGCGGGGAAGCTCAACAGGTTCTGACCCAAAAGCGCACCGGTGTCGTTATCGAGACGCGTAATCATGCCGCGCGGGTAAAGTGCATAATACAAGCGCGATACATAAACGCTATTGTCAGGTGCGTAGAGCAGGCGCGCGGATATCTCACCTTGCGAACCAGGTATTTGAGTGGAGTACTGTACCGAGCCGTCGCTGGAGTTTACACGACCCACAAAAATGTTCCCCGACGTTCCCTCTCCGACAAAAATGGTGTTGCCCGACCCATCGATGATCATGTCGAACACGCGGGGAGTTGATATTGGTGTACTGAACGCGAATGTCCCGTCGCTAGCGAACTTTTCCACGAAGAACGTGTTGCCTTCGTGTCTTCCTATTCTGACCGAACCGTCGGGGGCGCCCAACAAGCCGATGCACTCATCAGGCTCGCTTCCACCGAGAACCTCTGTCCACGCTTCCAGTTGCGCGGCACCAAACGCGGCCGCCAACGAAACCGCGACGACCAGTGACAAACGTATCCCAGCAAGAGCTCCCATATCCCACGCATTTTAGCGATCCTTCGCCAGAAATGCAAGGGGGATAGAGAACTTCGGTGACAGGTTCGACGATAGCGTCGTGACTCAGTCGTGCGTCCGGTCCAACTTGTCTCCAAGTTGGACCGGACGCTGATCAGGGAACGACGACGACGTTCTGCCGCTTGGTCGATCCGTTGTAGGTTGCGAATACTCCGACCAGGGTGGGGTTGGC
>JANJUB010000101.1 GCA_024710805.1 Fimbriimonadaceae bacterium
GCGCGTTCGCGCCCCCATGCGAGATGGCCGGCGAATGATGATGGACATCGTGCGGCCCGCCGGCGATGGAAAGCACCCGGTCATCCTCGTTCGAACGCCCTACGGCCGAGCTTCTCAAGTGATCATGTACGGCGAGTTCTACGCGAAGCGCGGCTATGCCGTCGTGGTGCAGGATGTGCGCGGAACGGGCGGCAGCGATGGTCAGTTCGATCCGTTCAACACCAACGTCGCCGATGGCAAAGACACGCTCGACTGGCTGGTCCAGCAACCGTGGTGCGACGGCAACGTCGGGATGATCGGCGGAAGCTATGTCGCATCCGTCCAATGGGCGGCCGCGGTCAACCACCATCCCGCGCTGAAGGCGATCATTCCGATGGTCAGCCCGCCCGAGCCCACGAGAAATGTCCCCTGGGATCACGGGGCGTTCATGCTTGCGGGCGGCGCCTGGTGGGCACGCATCGTCAAAGACCGCAAAGCGGATATGGCGATGGCCTCGCGCGGAATCAGCGATCTCAAGCCGCTCCTGACCTTGCCGCTCTCGAAGGTCGACAACGCCATGTTCGGTGAGAACGTGCCGTTCTTTGATCTGTGGCTTAAGCGACCGTTCGCCTCGGATTGGAAGGGCTCGTTCACGACAGAGCAGGTAGGCCAAGTCAAGATTCCCGTGCTCCACGTGAGCGGCCTATGGGACGGCGATGCGATTGGCACCAAGCTCCATTGGGAAAAGCGAAAGCGCAACGGATTCACCAACCAGTGGTTGATCTACGGCCCGTGGGAGCACGCGTTCAACATCAAGACCAAGCTCGGCGACCAGGACTACGGCTCCGGGTCGGTGCTCGAGCTCGACTCCGTGTACTTGCGCTTCTTCGACACCTGGCTCAAGGGCAAGGACGTCAAGTGGAGCGAACAACCTCGCGTGCGGTTCTTCGAAACCGGCTCGAACCGCTGGCTGACGGGCGCGGATTGGCCCTTGCCCAGCGCAAAGCCGCTCACCCTCTACCTGGCGGGCGGCAACGCCAATGGCCTCAAGGGCTTGGGAGCGCTTGCCGCGAAGGTGGGGCAAGCCCGGCGCGACGACTACAAATACGACCCCAACAAGCCAGCGGCGAAGACCGCGGGGTTCGAGGTCGATTCATCGAAGGCAAAGCTCACCAAACCTCAAACGGATTACACCCACGATATGCTGGTCTATCGAACCGCCGCGTTCGAGGCACCCACCAGCCTCTCTGGACCGTTCAAGGCCGACCTCTTTGTGTCGACCTCGGTGAAAGACGCCACCTTCCATATCGTGCTCTTCGATGAGGATCCTAAGGGCAACTGGACGGTCGTCGGGCAGCCCGGCCAGCGCCGAATCGGCTGGAAGGACGGACGCTTCGGCCCCGTCCAACCCAATCACATCAAGCGCATCGAGATCGAACCTTGGGAGTTCGCGCGGGAGTTCAAGAGGGGCCACCGCCTGGTGGTCACCATCCAGAGCGATCTGTTCCCGAACTTCGCTCGGAACCTGGGCACCGGTGAGCCGGATTTCAGCGCCACCAAGCTGCTGAAAGCGACCCAGACGGTCTACAAGGGAGCGAAGTACCCAAGCAAGGTCACGCTGTATGTGAACTCGGGGGGCTAGTCCACGGGCACGTATCATACCGCGACTACGATGGATAGATGTTTGTCGTAGCCGGTGGATGATACGTACCACCGGTTGAGGGGTGGGTTCGGGTTTTCACGAGCAGGTCGCTCTACTTCAGGTTGCCGTAGCGTCAAGTTTCCCACCATAGTTGGTGTCGCTCGACGGGCAAACTGCAAGAGTCGGCAGACCTGCAACACTATGGTGGGTGACTGGAAGTCATCCAAGGCAGAACGCCGTCATCCTCCGTCCATTTGTATTCCTCGAAGAGCCTCGCAGACGACCAGAGGTAGTCTTCAGCCCGTTCGCACAATCCTGCTCTGACCGGATTGAGATCGACATACCTGACACACGCCCACATCACTCGCTCAGACCTTATCGGGATTCCTCGGAGCGAACGCATCCAGAAAGCTCGATGGTCGTGGCTCGCCGCTTGCAGGCGCTGGCGATCTTGTGGGGATACCCGCTTGAGGAAAGATGTCGCCGAGTGTCGCTTGAAACTCTGCATGAACTTGCTCATCGTCATATGCATCGGAGACCGAATGACGAGGTGCAGGTGATGATCCATCACGCAGAAGGCATGCAGCAGCGCACCGTGGAGCAGACAAGCCTCCGTGAGGAGTGAGCTGGGATGTTCCTTCTCCCTTGGATTTCGGAAAACTGGCGTGTATCCTAGGGTGGTGGTGGTCACGAACATGAGCGCACTGGGCTCCTTGGAGTTCACCCAACGCACGTACTCGCCGTCCGCCGCCATGGCAAGATTATGGAACGCGCCGGATACCCACCACAGTGTCGTGATGTTGCCACAGGCGGGCGCTATCATACTTCGCGCGACAACTGTGGTGGGAAGTGCGAACGTTGACAAGCAAGAGCTGCTAAAGGAGTGAGTGGCAAACTGCGATGGAAGGACTGTGGTAGGAAGTGAAAACCGCTTCACCCACACACCAAGGAAGACAAGTGAATTGAAGAAAGTCAAGACACTAATAGCCGTGGTCAGCGGTTTCTTGCTGATCGCACTTCTGTTGTGCGTCGATTCCCAACGCTGTTCCGGCGGTTGTTCTTCCCGATTCATCGAGTCTGGAACTTTGTTGATCGGCACCCGCATGATAGCGCACGACGTAAGAGTGGGCAATCTCTATGGAACGAGCAATCAGGTCAACTGGCACTCAACATGGCTGCTGTCGTCAGCAGAGCCCAAAAACCTCGTTCGTCGTTTGGATGAACGCGCGATAGAGTTCCGAAAGACACACCCCACATTCGACTATCGCGTAACAGTGATTGACCACAACAACAAGCTGTTCCCAATAGAACCACCTAGGTCTTTCATCATATTGGAGGTCGTATGCGGCAGGCCCACACGGTGGTACGAGATCTTTGATTGATCTAACAAACTACCTTGCCCTCCTATGAGGCTTGTGGCGGACGTGGAGACGACACTAGCCCAACAGCGCGTCCCACAGCCAACGCGCGCACCCGAGCTTGCTCCGGCGACCGCTGGATGAAGGCTCGCCGTCCGCGCGAAGCAGGGTCAGTTCGTTCTCACCCGACTCGAAGCCGATCTCGGTCTTCGAAACGTCGTTGACGGCGATCGCGTGGACGCCCTTCCGGCGCAATTTCTCGCGGGCGGCCTGAAGGTCGTCGCTCGGCTCGGCGGCAAACGCGATGACCCTCGCCTGCGGGTTCGCCGACGCCACCTCGGCGATGATGTCCGGATTCGGAGTCAGCTCGATTTGAAGGTTGCCCTCGCCGCGCCGCATCTTTCCGGAAACCGGATTCGCCGGGCGATAGTCGGCCACCGCGGCGACTCCGATCACCCAATCCGCGTCCTTGGCGGCAGCAAGCGCGGCATCGCGCATTTCGAGCGCGCTCGTGACCCGCACGACGTTCGCGAGGCGCGGAAGCGGAACCGAGGTCGGCCCCGAGATCACGGTCACCCGCGCGCCGAGGCTAAGCGCTACCTGAGCGACCGCAGCGCCCATCTTGCCGCTGCTCCGATTAGAGAGGAACCGAACATCGTCGATCGCCTCTTGGGTCGGACCGGACGTGATGACCACATGCTTCCCCTCCAGCCGGGTGCGATCGGCAAGCGCGGCGAGACTCTCTTCGACGATGCGGGAGTTCGAGGCGAGCTTGCCTTGGCCATTCTCGCCGCAAGCGACGTCGCCTTCGGCAGGCTCGACCATCCAAGCGCCACGCTCCTGAAGCATCTCGAGGTGTGCTTGGGTGGCGGGGTGGAGGTACATCGCGGGATTCATCGCCGGCGCGATGAGGAGGGGTCCTTCGTACGCCAGCGCGAGCGTCGACAGCATGTCGTCCCCGCGTCCCTCCGCGATCTTCGCGAGCGTATTCGCGCTCGCCGGGGCGATGAGCAACAAGTCGGCTTGGCGAGCCCAATCGATGTGCGCCATGCGACCCCGCTCGGGCTCTTCGAAGGTGTCGATGAGGCACGGCTGACCGGTCAGGGCTTCGAAGAGGGCGGGGCGGACGAACTCCTGGGCGGCATCGGTCAGGCAGACCCGGACCTCGCATCCGGCGCGCATCAAGTCGCGAGCCAAGTCGGCCGCGCGGTAGGCGGCGACGCTTCCGGAAACGCCGAGGACGACCCGTTTCACCGGACGATCTCCATGATCTCCGCCACCGCCCGATCGAGGTCGTCGTTGACGACGCGATGCTGATACCGGTCCGAGAGCGCAATCTCGTCGCGAGCGTTCTTCAACCGCTTTTGGATGGTCGCCTCGTCGTCGGTGCCGCGCTTGCGGATACGCCGCTCCAGTTCCTCCGCCGACGGAGCCAGCAGGAAAATCGAGATCGCGTCGTCGCGCTTCTCCATGACCGAAAGCGCCCCTTGAACATCGATTTTGAGTACCGCGATCCGTCCGTCCGCGAGAAGCGCCTCCATGTCTTTCAGTGGCGTTGCATACAAGTTTCCGTGCACTTCTTTATACTCAAGGAAGTCGCCCGCCTCCGCCTTCGCCATGAACTGCTGGCGCGTTACAAAGTGATAGTCGACGCCATCCACCTCACCAGAACGTGGGGCACGGGTGCAATAGGCGACGACCCGAACAACCCGAGGATCAGCCGTTTTCCAGCGATCCAACACGGAGTCCTTGCCTACCCCGCTTGGGCCACTAAGAATCACCAGACGTCCGCTCATGCGCGCTCCACCAGGCTCATCAACCGGGCCGCGAGCCGCATCGGATCGTGTCGGACCATATCGGTTTCGTTCATGTAGTCACCGGGAAGTACACGATAGCCCATCGCCCGGATTCGGTCGAGGTCCGGCTCAACAAGCGACTGTCCGGCCCCGCGGTACTTGTCGAGAGTCGAGCTGCTGGGGATCCCGGTGTTTACCATGACGTAGTCGAAAAGCCGGTGGTCGATATTCGCCCGGATCGCCCCCACGTGTTCCGCCGCCGAAAATGCGTCGCTTTCGCCACGCTGGGTCATCACATTGCAGATGTACGCCTTCTTGGCGTGGGACGCATCGATCGCCTCGGCGATGCCCGGAACGAGGAGATTGGGGATCACCGATGTGAAAACGCTTCCGGGACCGACACAAATAAGATCAGCCTCGCGGATCGCGGTTAGGGCGGTTTCGTTGGCGGCAACGTCGCCCGGGTCCAAATAGATCCGCCGAATGCGCTTGGCTGCACCGACAATGGTCGTTTCGCCGACCAGTTCCTCGCCATCCTCCATGAGGGCCTTCAGATGGACATGCTCCAGCGTAGATGGCACGACGCGCCCGCGGATCGCCAAAACATCGCTCGCGATTTCGATCGCCTTCTCGAAGTCGCCATGCGCTTGCGCAGTCAGTGCAGCGATGAGCAGGTTGCCAAGCGAGTGTCCCGAAAGTGAGCCGCTGCCTCCGGCGAACCGATGCTGAAACAAGTCGGTCATCGACTTTTCCGCGTCCGCCAGCGCGACCAAGCAGTTGCGGATGTCTCCCGGTGGGATCAGGCCGAGTTCCTCCGTGAGCCGGCCGCTAGATCCGCCGTCGTCCGTCACGGTCACGACCGCGGTGATGTTGGATGTGTACGTTTTCAGCCCACGGAGTAGGGTGCTCAGACCGGTGCCGCCGCCCAAGACGACGATCCGAGGGCCTTGCGCCAGAACAAGTCGCCGCCGAAAGGTGTCGGCAAGCCCGTTCCTCGCGTCGGGGTTCAAGATGTTGAAGAGGCTGCGCAGACTGTAGCGGATGGCTTGAACGACCAAGATCAGGCCGACGAGAAGCAAGACCCCGCCGAGAACGTGGCGCGCGCCCTCCAGATTCTCCCCGGACACAAACTGGCTCAGCACCGCGTCGGTACGCCGGGTGAGCACGTCGATCATGCTCGGAATCTGAACACGAAAGCTGATGACGAATCCAAGGACAAAACAGCTGAGCCCGACGATCAAGTAGACGGCGGCCTTCCTGAATCCCGCCGTCGGCGCGATCAGCTTCCGAAAGCGGTAGCGCCGGATCAATCATCCTCCCGGGAAGATTTCTTGTCTTCGTCCTTCATCAGGATGCTGCGAAGGATCGAGCTGACGATCGAAATGACCAAGCTGCCGATGAATGCGGTCTTGAAGCGATCCCAACCTTCTCCAGGGATGCGGAAGCCCCATTCGAGCGAAGCCGCGACCATGAGAATGACCGCATTGATCGCCAAAGCCGAGATGCCAAACGTCAAGCAGGTCAGCGGCAACGTGATCAACTTGAGGATCGATCCCAGCGTGGCGTTCAGGAACGATAGAACGGCGACGCCCAACATGAACTCGAGCCAGGCTCCTTCTTCGATCTCAAAAGGCAACCCGAGTTTCTGGGCCACAAAGGCTCCGACCAACACCGAGAGTGCAAGAATCAGCCAGCGGAGGATCACGTGGCTTCATTATCCCACGGTGGTAACATCCCGGCGTGCCGCCTCTGGGTTCACCACTGATCTTGGACGGGGCTTACGGCGAAGGCGGAGGCACGCTGGTCCGGACTGCACTCGCGATGTCCGCGCTGACTCAGCAGCCCTTTCGACTCGAAAATGTTCGGGGCGCCCAAAGTCGCCAGGGCCTACTCAGCGAAGACCTGACGGTGCTTCGCGCGCTGGCCCTTTCGTGTTCGGCCGAGACGATCGGAGCCGAGCTTGGCTCCTCGCAGTTCAGCTTTCTTCCCACCCGCGCCGCCCGAACCCTGCATGAGCGGCTCGAGCCGGTTGCCGATGGGGAAGGAAAGGGGCATGCGAACGCAAACGTCGTCCTGAGTTCTCTAGCCCCGGTGATGGCTCGAAGTGGGGGGTACTCGACGCTTTTCGCTGTTGGCGAGACGTTCGGACGGCACGTGCTGGGTTTCGATTCGTTTGCCCAAACCACGCTTGCGGTTTGGCGGCGACAGGGGCTCTACGCTTACGCCGACATGCCGGTGGCGGGCTTTGGCCTTCAGTCGCGGGGCGAAGTCGCCCTGGAGATCGAGCCCAGCGTGTTGCAGGGCATGGACTGGAGCGACCGCGGGAGGTTGAAGTTAGCCCGCGCGATCGTGACCACCGCCGAACTGCCGGAGCCTGTCGGGGAGCGAGGGGTGGAGCATATCGAGCGCCTCGGGCAGAGTGCCGGCGTTCCCATCGAAGCGGAGTCCATCCCTCTGCGGGCCAAGACCCCAGGTGCCCAGGTGACCGTGTGGGCGGAATACGAGCGCGGGCTGGCGGGCTTTGCCGCTTATGGACAGCGTGGCGTGCGAATCGAGACCATCGCCCAGCAAGCTGTTGACGGCTTGCTGCACTGGCAGACCTCCGATGCAACGGTCGATGATCACCTAGCCGACCAAATCCTGATCAATGCGACGCTCGCCGAGGATCCGACGACCTTTAAGGTCGAGCGGCTGACGCCGAGGCTCCTGACGATGATCTGGGTGATCAAACAGTTCCTGCCGATTCATTTGACCGTTAAGGGTGCGGAGGGAAAACCAGGAATCGTCACAATTCGTCGCTGAGGCGGGAACCTCAGAGGCCGAAAGACATTCAAAACCTGGTAACTGGCGAACGATGTCGTGTCGACCACCGGCGAACATGTGAGATGCAGCGTACGTCTGCAACAATAGAAAAAACGTTCGTTGTTGGCACGATCATTGCCGCTTTCGGAATAGCAGGGCAAAGGAGCTCTCGCGACGAACATGCTCGACCAGGCACCGATGATTGATCCGGATGACGGGATTCCCAGTTACTTGGGAAGGCTGACCCAAGCCCCGTTGCTGTCTGCGCAACAGGAGGAGGAGCTAACCCGCCGCGTCCAAAATGGAGACGCGGAGGCGCGTCAGCGGCTGATCGAGTGCAACATGCGCCTCGTCATCAACATCGCCCGTTCCTACCGGTGCAAAGCGGTCCCCCTTGAGGACCTGATCCAAGAAGGAGCCATCGGCCTGATGCAGGCCGCCGAACGATTTGATCCCAGCCGAGGCTTCAGATTCTCGACCTACGCTACGCACTGGATCCGCCAGGCGATCGGCCGAGCCATCGATAGCAAGTCGAAGGCGATTCGCGTGCCCGCTCACGTTAATCAGGCCCTGCGTCGGATCGAGCGCGAGCGCACTCGACTTCTCCACGAGCTTGGATACGAGCCGTCTATCGATACCTTGGCCGCGGCGATGGGTCTCACCACCCGCAAGCTCGTCTCAATCATGCACAGTTCGCAGGATCTGCTCAGCCTCGACATGAGTGTCGGCGATAGCGGCGGTGCGACCCTTGGAGGATTGATCCGTGACGAGCGGGTGACTTCCGATCCCGAGTCGAAGCTCCTCAGCGATGTGGTTTCCGAGGAACTTCGAGATGCTCTTTCCGAACTAAACGACCGTGAGCAGCGCGTGATGCGCATGCGGTTGAGCCTTGATGATGGCCGCTCGCAACCCGTACTCCAAGAAGAAGTCGCCCGTGAGATGAAGCTCTCCCGCGAACGAGTGCGGCAAATCGAGATTCAGGCAATCAAGAAACTGCGGCACATCGCCATGCAGCGCAAGCTCCGCGAGATCTTTAGCAACTAGACCACCGGCCGCAGCGCGTCTGCCGTCGCCCAGCCTGCGATCGCGCCCAGGTACACGAAGTTGCCTCCCCACAGCAGCATCCCCGCGGGAGCGAGCATGGGCGACACCTGTACCGCGATGAACCCGGCGGCAACGATCGCCGTTGTGGCTCCGATGATCCGGTTGAGCGAAGGCGAGAACGAGCGTTGTGTCAACGCGATCAGACCGTAAAGCGCGGCTGCTGCCCAAAAGCTCACCAGCGCGATGGCGGAAAACCCGAGCAGCGGTGATAGCCGTCCCGACGACGATGCGGTCACGCCGTTGAAGCGGTCGACGACACCCCCCAGCGAATACGCCGCGCCCGTTACGACGCCGGACAGGAACAGCATGACCATCGCGCCGAGAGATAGCCCGATGGGGGCGATCGGACGCTCACGGGCGAGCGCGATGTAGCATGCGGCCACCAAGCATAGGGCCGCCGAGCCCCAGACTGCGCTGAGCTGCCGAGACGACCCCAAGGAAGCCGTGACTCCCGGCGCCGCTCGGTTCAGCATCTCCTCATAGCGTTGCTGGTAGAGCGGATTGCGCGGTTCCATCTGCGCGGCATGCGCATACATGTTGGCGGCGTGGTTCACCTCGCCGCGAGTGCGGGCGATGTCGCCGAGAACCGCATAGGCCATGGCTTCGCGAGGATGGGCGTCGAGAACCGCGTACGCAAGTTGCTCGGCCTCTTCGAAGCGACCTCGACTGAAGAGAACCGCGAGTCGGGGCAAGTCGGCGTTGCCGCGAGTAGGGCGCTTGCTGGGGGGAGGAGTCGCTTCGGTCGCGACTTTGGCCCTCTGCGCCGCCCTTGTCTCGCGCTCTCTCGCCAAGACGAGCGACGTGTCATAGGCCCGCCGCGATTCGGGATTGTTGAGCACCTGGTAGGCCTCGCTGATGCGCGCAAACTTTGCCGCTGCATCTGCCGCTTTTGAGCGGTCGGGGTGGTGGATGAGCACAAGCTTGCGATAGGCGGAGCGAATCTCCGCCGCGCTTGCATTCGGTCCAATCCCAAGCGTCTCGTAGTGTGTCATCCGTCGGTTCTACGATGCATTTTCGGTCAACTGCCCCTTCCCGACAGGTTTAGGGCTGCGAATCAGCTTAGCTCCTGCCGCCGCGGCAAAGGACACGAACCCGGCGAGAACGTACGGAGCGGCGTGAATCCAGTGGAACAGCGCCCCGCCGATCGTGGGGCCGGCCAGGAATCCCACGTTGCGCGCGGATTGAAGCAAGCCGAACATCTCGCCCTGCCGATCCGAAGGCGTGGACTCCGAGGCCAACGTATTCAGGCTGGGGTCGGTCAACCCCTTCCCCAAGGCATACAGGGAACTGGCAACGAGGAGCAGTCCAAGATCCGGCGCGAACGGCGTGGTTCCAAGCCCAATCCCTTGCAGCAGATAGCCGACTCGAAGGAGCTTCACATGGCCGTACCGCCTGGCCAATCGCCCGAAGAACAGCCCTTGCAGCAGGAAGCCGAGCAGGATCTCGTACATGAGAATCCAACCGAATGCGGCTTGGCCGAGCGAGAAGCGGAAGTTGATCAGCTGGGCGAACGTCCCCTCCAAGCATGCTAGAGAGAACCAGCTGACGCTGGCGAGAATGAACAGGACCTTGAGCGACGGGAACTGCTGCAAGATGATCCAAGTCTTGCGAGGCTCATGAGGCCCCTCCTCTTTCGGCTTCGGTGGAGTCTTGGGTAAGGCGATGATCAGGTTGAGCGTGGCGAGGCCAGATAGGCCGGCTCCGACCCATCCTAGAACCTGCGATCCTAAGTGCTCCGCGACCCAACCACCCCCCGCAAAGCCCATGATGAGACCGGCGTTAAGCGCGGCGCTAAATCGCCCCAGGGTCGCGGCTCGTTGATCATCGGTCGACTGGTCGATGAGCGACGCCTGGATGACCGAGACATTCGCGGCGGCAAATCCTGCCAAGACCCGGCTGACGATGATCCCGGTCAGGCTCGGCATGAGCGCATAGACCACCATGGACAGGGACGACAGCGCAGTGCAGGCGACGGCGACGGGTCGACGTCCGATGCGATCGCTCAGCCGACCCCACGCTGGCGACGTGGCCACCTGGAACACAAAGTAGCTCGACAGGATGATCCCGACGAGCGTAGGGGAGGCATGATAAGACCGCGCCCGAAGGGCGATGTCGGTGAAGGCCATGCCGAATGCGGCGAGGTCCATGGCGACCGCCGCCAACACGAGCACCGCTCTCAAGGTCCGCTCAAGTAGTCCAGCTCGATGTCGAAACGGCCCACGCCCTCTCCTCCCTCCCGGGTTCGCTGAACCTGATTCAGAATGCCTACGCCCGGCGCGTACCACGTCTGGATTTCAAGTTCTCGACTTGGAAGACGGATGAGCATCACCGTCTTGATCGCACGATACTTGCGACCTTCACGGGTAAGGGGTGTCGACTCCTGCGAAAGCGTGGCTTGCGCCTCGTAGGTTCTCCCCAAGCTGTACATCCGTCCCGACCACTTGGTGGTCTGCTTCTCCTCGATCGAGTTCAGCAGTGGGAGCGGAGGATGGAATCGAGCATTTCCCAAGACCGTCGCCACCAGCATCTCGCCCTTCCACGCAACGCGGCTGAGGCCCATCGGCCCGTTCAGCTCGTATCCGGTGATCCCGGCGACCGGCACTTCGCGCGTGATCTTCACCGATGCCACACTCTCGGGAAGGCCCGTCTTGACGTCGTAGCTCCACTCGTTGCCGACCCTAAGAGGCATCAGACGATCATCAGCGCCGCATCCAATCAACGCGAATGCCGCCAAGAAGGCGAGCCCACTACACTTCAATCGACGGCCTCCAGCTTGGCGAGCTTCTGCACGAGCTTCTTCACTCCGATGACGCCGGGGAAGGCAACAGTCACCTCGGTGTCGTCCTTGACCGGGTTGCACGCGACCACAACGCCCATGCCGAACTTGGTATGGCGTACCTTTTGCCCAACTTGGAAGGGCGGCTGCCACTCGGCGGCCCTTGGTCGGGCAATCCCGGCGGCCGGATTAGGCGGAGCGGGCGCCGAGGGTCTAGAAACCGAATACTGGCCCGATCGATTGGCGATGACGGCGCGATCCGAACCATAACCCCCCGAAGTGCCCCGCTCTACGAGCAGATGCGGCGGAACGTCGTCCAGGAATCGGGAACGGGCGTTAAAGTTGGGGCTGCCATAGACCGCACGGCGGTGGGCGTGGAACAGGTGCAGCTCTTCGCGAGCGCGGGTCATGCCCACGTAGGCAAGCCGCCGTTCTTCTTCGAGTTCTCGATCCGAAGATAGGGAGCGCGAATGGGGGAAGACGCCCTCCTCCATGCCGGCGAGAAACACCACCGGGAATTCCAACCCCTTGGCCGAGTGAAGCGTCATGAGGGTGACCCCGTTTCCGCCGTTATCCATCGAATCGACGTCCGCGACCAGCGCGGCCGACTCGAGGAATCCACCGAGCGAAGGTTCGTCGGCACTCGTGTCGTATTCAGTCGTGACCGTGATCAACTCCTGCAGGTTTTCCATGCGGGCAAAGGAATCGTCGCTGCGCTCGGCCTTGAGCATGTCTAGGTAGCCCGACGCCTGCATCAGGAACTTGAGCACCGGCGTGACCATCCCTTGCTCAGCAAGATCTCTCGCTTCATCGAGCATCGCCATAAAGGCCCGCATCGCGCCCGCTGCCTTCTTGGGGACGCTGTTCTGCATCTCTTGGTCGGCGACCGCAAACGACACGGGAAGCGAACGCTCGGCCGCCCACTGATCCAGCATCTGCAGCGACGACGCTCCGATGCCACGGGGCGGAACATTCAGCACCCGTCGCAGGCTGACGTCGTCCTGCGGGTTGTAAACCAGCCGCAGGTAGGAGAGCATGTCCTTGATTTCTTTGCGCTCGTAAAATCGCTGGCCGCCCACGAGGAGGTGAGGGACGCGCATCGTGAGAAACGCCTCTTCCATGACTCGGCTCTGGGCGTTCGTCCGGTAGAGAATCGCGAAATCTCGATAGGCGCGACGTCCGGTGTGGACGTCGTCGAGCACGCGTTGGGCGATCATCATCGCCTCATCCCTTTCTGTGCCCGCCTGGGTTAGCGTTACGGGGACTCCCTCGCCGTTCTCCGTCCACATTCGCTTGTCGGCGCGGCCGCGATTGTGCTTGATCACTTCATGGGCGACTTCGAGGATGGTCTTGGTCGAGCGGTAGTTGCGCTCCAGTTTGATGATCCGGGCATCCGGATGATCGCTCCCAAACCGAAGCAGGAGGGAGACATCGGCGCCACGCCACGCATAAATCGACTGATCGTCATCGCCGACGACGACGATGTTGCGGTGCTTCTTCGAGATCAGGTCAACCCACTTGTACTGGGCGAAGTTCACGTCCTGATACTCATCGACCAGCACATGCATGAACCGCTCTTGGTACTTCTCCAGCACGTCGGGGCGCTGCTCGAGAAGACGAACGCCAAAGTAGAGCAGGTCATCAAAGTCGAGGGCGTTCGCCTTCTTCAGAAGCGATTGATAGGTTGCATACGCTTCCGCGGCAATCTGCTCGACGTACCCAGTGGCTTCCTCTTTCGCCCGCTCGGGCGACCACAGCTTCTCTTTGGCGGACGAGATCTCGTTTAGGATCACCCGGGGCTGCAGGGTGCGATCCTCGTCCCAGTTCTTGGACTTGAGGACTTCCTTGATCAGGGACATCTGGTCGCTGTCGTCATAGATGACAAAGTTGTTCTCGATGCCGATGGCTCGCCCGTCGATGCGCAGCAGCTTGCTGCAGATCGAGTGAAACGTGCCCATCCAGAGCTGCCGAGCCGGCTCGCCGGCCATGTGCTCGATTCGCTCGCGCATTTCGCGCGCGGCCTTGTTGGTGAAAGTGACGGCCAGGATGCGAGCGGGTGACATACCCTCTTCGAGCAACTTGGCGATGCGGGCCGTAATCACCCGGGTTTTGCCGGACCCGGCACCCGCAAAAACCAACAGGGGGCCACCCCGGTGAAGTACCGCTTCCAGTTGTTCCGGGTTGAGATCATTGGGGGCGGAAACGGGGGACATCTGTCTAGCACTTTACCCAAGGGATGCCGAGTCGCACGATTGGCTGTAACGAAACCCCTTCGAGACTGCGTCATAATCCAGTAGCAGCCGTGGCAATGCCATGGTTTGGAGGCTTTTGTCAATGAAGAGAGCCCTTGGGTCACTTCTAATCGGGATTGCGGCCGTGTCCGCACTGGCGCAATCGTCATTCACTATCGTGCGTCCGGCGGATGGCTCGAGGGTGCGGGAGAATATTCGTCTCCTGTTCCCCATGAACAGCATCCCCGACACGGGGTATGTCGGCATCTACATCGGCGGCAAGTTCGTCGAGGCTTTGGTTCCCCCGAAGGGCGCGAACTATCGCTACTACGACATCGACACGAAGGCCCGCGGAATTCAAGATGGTCCCTTGACCATCGAGGCCGTCCTCTTCGTTGATTTCGCCGACAAGCCGCGAATCGTCGACCGCTCGGAGATTCAGGTCACCGTTGCCAACTCGGCGAACATCGACATCCCGGATGCCGGCTTCAAGCTGGCCTACAAGTTCCGGCCGGGAACCGAGTGGGTTTACAACCTGCGCCAGAAGGTCGCCGTCAGCAACCTGAGCGAGACGATGGCAAACTCGACCAGCCGCCAGTCGCTCTTGGCGGGCGCCGATGTTGAGAACATTCGTCTTCTGTACGCCGTGGACAACACCTACGCCGGTGGCGATGGCCTTGTTCGAATCCAGGCACTCCCTGAAAAGGGCAAGCGAACGCTCTCGCTGACGACCGAAGATTCGGACTCGGCGCGAACCTTCGAGGACTATCAGGTTCACCCGATCTATATGCGGCTGAACTCGATTGGCCAGCAGGTATTCGGCAGCGTTCCGCGCTACTTCCCGCTCGAGGGCACGGCTGGTGAAGGCTTCCGAACCGATCTCTTTGTTCCGTATCCCTTGCCGACGCTTCCGAGCGCAACCGTGCGAGCTGGCGGACTGTATCCGGCGAAGTTCCAGCTTGGTGATCTCGACCTCAGCAAGATCGACGATCTGAACTCGCTGGTCACCGACATCGAGCCGGTTCGCGGCGAGTTTGTCGGCGTCGAGTGGCAGAACGGCCATCCGTGCGTTCGCCTTCGACACTCGCTGTCCGGCCGCGATCCGCGCGGTGCCTCGGAGACTCAGCAGAGCCGAGTCCGCGGTGCTCAGAGCATCGAGGAAGACATTTGGTTCGCGCTCGATCTAGGCACGGTCGTTAAGATGGTTCGCACCTACACGATCGACGCTCGTATCGCCGCGCCGACCACCGCTGCTGCAGGCGGTGGAGCCGCCGGTGGTGGAGCAACTGCTGGCGGAGGCCGGGCCGGATCAGCTGGCGGTGGCTCGGGTGCGGTTGCTAACTGGAGAATCCCCGATATCATTCGCCGTGAACTGAGGCAGTTCGGTGGCGACGCTCCTCGTAGCGGTGGTGCTGGTGCGGGTGGCCAAGGTCGCGGTGGCGGTCGCCAAGAAGGCGGCGGTCCGGTTGCTGGCGGTGCTGGCGGTGCCGGTGGCGGCGCGGCCGCAGGCGGCGGCCGATCGGGCGGCTCGGCCGGTACTCGTATTGTGCGCATCACGGTCGAACAAGTGTTCGAGCTCGAGAAGTAAGAACGAATGCCCGTTGCTCGTAAGAGCCGGAGCCTAGCGCGGAAGCCCTCGGATCCCGAGGACTTCCGCGCTCCTTTGTCAGACCACCTCGACGAGCTTCGCACGCGCCTCATGCGGAGCATCTTCGCGCTGACCATCGGCTGGGTCGTGGGGTGGTTTGCCGCCGGTTGGATGAACAAGCTTATCCTCGGCCATATCCTTGGTGCGGTCAAGTCGGGTGCGCCCGTGGGCACGTCAATGCAAGTCGCGTTTACGGACGCGACTCAGGCCTTCATGCTGCTGCTCAGGCAGTCGTTCATGCTCGGTCTGGTGCTGGCTCTCCCTTTCATCGTGGTTCAGATCTGGGGGTTCATTGCCCCCGGCCTCAAGCAGTCAGAGCGTGAACCGATCCGCAAAGTGCTGCCTTTGTCGATCGTGCTGTTCTTCATGGGGGTCTACTTCTGCTGGCTCGTGTTGCCGGCGACCTTCAGTTGGTTCGCTGGCTTCCTCGGCAGCTTCCCGGAAGCAGAACTCAACCAGAATCCGGAGAATCTGGTGCTCTTTGCCCTCAAGATGATGGCGGCCTTTGGGATCTGTTTCCAGCTGCCGTTGGTCGTGTTCGGCTTGGGCAAGGCGGGCGTCCTCTCGCCCGACACGCTGATGCAGTACTGGCGGCAAGCCACGGTGTTTATCTTCTTTGTCGCCGCCGCGATCACGCCCAGCCAGGATCCGATCAGCATGCTCATGATGGCCTTGCCGCTGACGATTCTCTTCATCATCAGCGTGTACGCCGTCAAGCTCACCACGAGGGCCCTGCCCAAGCCGGAAGAAATCGTCGTGTTTGACGATCAGGAGTAGCGTGCACGAACCCTCGTACGCCGAGGCGCTGAGTTTCTTCGGGGAGCAAATCGTGCACCTCGAAGAAATCCCCGGGCGGAAGGCGCATTTCTTGGAGCCCGAGGCCTCCATGCATCCGCAACTCCGCGAGCGCTTGGAGTCGTCCGGCAAGTGGCCGCTCTACGTTCACCAAGCCCTTGCTTACGATGCCGCCCAGCAGGGCAAGGATGTCCTGTTGGTTACCGGCACCGCGAGCGGCAAGACGCTCGGTTACCATCTGCCAACGCTTCAGGCTTGGCTGACCGAGCCGTCGGTCCGAGCGATGTATCTGTTCCCAACCAAGGCGCTGGCCCAAGACCAGGCCGGCAAGTTCAATGACCTCGGCAAGCCTTGGGGATTGCGCGCCGCCACTTACGACGGCGATACGCCTCAAAGCCAGCGGAGCGCTATCCGCCGGGGAGCTGACGTTGTCCTCACCAACCCCGACATGCTCCACGTCGGCATCTTGCCCTCCCACGAGCTTTGGACGACGTTCCTGAAGCGCCTGCGCTATATCGTCATCGACGAGATGCACGTGTACCGTGGAGTCTTCGGTTCGCACGTTGGCAACGTGATTCGCCGGCTGCTGAGGCTCTGCGAATGGCACCAGAACCGGCCGCAGATCATCGCGTGTACGGCTACGATCGGCAATCCCAGCCAGGTCTTTCGCCAGCTGACGGGTCGAACGCCGGTCGTCATCGACGACGACGGCTCCCCCCAATCGGCGCGAACGTTCGTGTTTTGGAATCCGCCGCTGATCGACGCCCAAACCCGCGCGAGTGCGAACCTCGCCACCTCCGAGATCATGGCAACCCTGCTCGAAACGGGCCAGCGGGCGATGGCATTCTGTCGGGCGCGAGTCAGCACCGAGCTCGTTCTGAGAAGCACCCGCGAACGGCTTGGGCGGGGCTCGATCCCCCCCGAATCAGTCGAAAGCTACCGCGCGGGCTATACGCCGAAGGAGCGTCGACAAATCGAGAAGTCGCTCTTCAAGGGCGAGTTGCGCGGGCTGATCGCCACCAACGCCATGGAGTTGGGAGTGGATGTGGGCGGATTGGATGCGGTGGTGATGAACGGCTACCCCGGCACGGTCTCAAGTTTCTGGCAGCAATCCGGCCGAGCGGGCAGGGGACCCACTCCTGGCCTCGCGATTCTGGTCGCTCGTGATGATCCTTTAGAGCAGTTTCTAATAAGAAATCCTGAACAAATCTTAGACAAGACGGTCGAGAGCGTGGCGCTTGACCCGGAGAATCCGACCATTCTGTCGGATCAGCTGATGTGCGCGGCTCACGAACGTCCGGTGGGCGTCAGCGAGCTTGCCGCTTTCGGCGACTCGGCGCTGCATTTGGCCGAGGAGATGGACCGGGCGGGCGTCCTCGCATTTCAAGGCGGAAGGTTCTACTACCCGGCGCATGAGTCGCCGTCGCGCATGATCAACATCCGAAGCGCCGGCGGGTCGGCGATCACGCTGATGGTGGGCGGCGAGCCGCTGGGTTCTATGGAGCGCAGCCGCGCCCTGCAGAATGCCCACGCCGGGGCGGTCTATCTGCACCGAGGGCAGAGTTACCTCGTCGATGAGTTGGACCTCGAGGCGGCCGTCGCCCGGCTCCATGCCGAGGAAGTCCCGTACTACACCCAACCGATCACCCAGTCGCTTACCGAAGCGGTGGCCGAAATCGAGGCCTTCGAGATGCCGCTCGGCACCGCCGCGCTCGCTCGGATCCGGGTCACGGATGCCGTCGTCGGCTACAAGCAAAAGGCGCTGGACGGTGAGCGGGTTCTTGGGATCTACGACCTCGACCTGCCCAGTGAGACCTTTGAGACGCATGCCGTTCGGTTCGACCTCCCCAATACGCCACCAAAGAACATGGACCGCGAGGATCCGATGGAGTACCTGGCCGCCATCCACGGTTGCGAGCACGCTCTGATGGCGGTGGCCCCGTTCCTGGCCGGGTGCGATCGCGGCGACCTCGGATCCTCTTGGTATGGAGTCTTTCCCGAAACGCTCGCCCCGGTGATCTTCGTCTTCGACCGCGTTCCCGGTGGCGTAGGGCTGTCCGAGCGCCTTGCTGATCAGCGTGTAACTTGGATCCGCTCCGCATGGCGACTGCTTGACAGCTGTCCGTGTACCGAGGGGTGCCCGGCGTGCCTGCTCAGCACGCGGTGCGAATCGAACAACGAAGTCCTCGACAAGTTCGGCGCGCGCCGCCTCCTCGAGCTCCTGGCCGACTAGAGAATCCGCCTTCGGTATGCTCTGTAAATGCACCAGACCCATTTGATCGCGATCATCAGTGCGGGCCTGGGGTTGGCGTTCATCTTTGGTCTGATCGCCAATCGACTAAGGCTCCCGTTGTTAGTCGGCTACCTTGCGGCTGGGCTTGTGGTGGGGCCGTTCACCCCCGGCTTTGTCGCGGACCAAGGCCTGGCGACTCAGCTCTCCGAGATCGGCGTCAGCCTGCTCATGTTTGGGGTTGGA
>JANJUB010000110.1 GCA_024710805.1 Fimbriimonadaceae bacterium
CGGCTCAGCCGGGAGGGCTCCGCTTTGTCGGAGCCTTGCGCCGGAGGCGCTGACGGAGCAGCGCCCTCCCAAGCCAAGTCATTCCCGCGGCTCAGCCGGGAGGGCTCCGCTTGTCGGAGCCCTGCTCCGGAGGCGCTGACGGAGCAGCGCCCTCCCAGCCAAGTCATTCCACCCGGCTCAGCCGGGAGGGCTCCGCTTTGTCGGAGCCTTGCTACGGAGCAGCGCCCTCCCAGCCAAGTCATTCCACTCGGCAACTCCACCAAGCCGGTAGAATCCGAGCGCCCATGATCCCGCTGCCCAGTCAAGTTCGACGGCATCAGCCGGTGGTCACATGGACCCTGGTGGCGCTGAACGTGCTGATCTACTTGTGGGATCGGCGGTTGGCGCTGGGCGGCCCTCCCGTCATCTTCAGCGACCTCATGATGCGCCCGAACGAGGTCGTGGAGGCCCTGACCGGGCAAGGCGAGCGGTTCTCGCTGGTGACCGTGTTCACGGCGATGTTCCTCCACGGCAACTTGTACCACCTCGTGGGCAACTTGCTGTACCTGCTGACGTTCGGCGAGAGCGTCGAGGAGGCACTGGGGCCGTGGCGCTACACGGTCTACTACCTCTTCTGGGGGTTTGTGGCGACCGCGGCGCACATCTTCGTCGATCCGAGTTCGACGACGCCTACGCTTGGCGCTTCCGGGGCGATCGGCGGGGTGCTCGGGTCGTTCTTTCTGCTGTTTCCAGCCAAGCGGATCGAGCTCTTCCTGTTTGTCACGACGGTCATCGTCGACGCGTGGAAACTGCTCGGCCTGTGGTTCCTGTTCCAGATTTTGCTGCCGCAGGACGGGGTTGCCAACTGGGCGCACGCGGGTGGCTTTATGGCGGGCATGCTGACGGTGCTGATCGTGGGCGGTCGGGCGAAGATTCTGAAAGGCCGCGAGCACGAGTTCGAGGATGACTACGAGGACGAGCCCTAGTTATCGAGGGACAGGAACCACGCGTGCATCCGAGGATCGTCGGTTAGCTCCGGGTGGAACGCGGTGCCGATCCGATTGCCTTCCCGCACGGCGACGATCTGTTCGCCGTAAGTCGCCAAAACCTCAACTCCGGGTCCGTGCTGCGTGACGATCGGCGCACGGATGAACACCCCGAGCGTCTCCCCGAATCCCGTTACGGTAACCGAGTCCTCAAACGAGTGGACCTGAGTGCCAAACGCATTTCGGCGGACGGTGATGTCGAGGAGACCGAGCCGATATTGGTCGCGGCCCTCGACCTCGCGCGCCATGAGGATCATGCCCATGCACGTGCCCCAGATGGGCATGCCCTTGGCGGCGCGCTCGATGATGGCCTCGCCGAGCCCGAAGCGTTGCATCAGCAAGCCGACGGTCGAGCTCTCGCCGCCGGGAATGATGAGTCGGTCCACGGTGCTGAGGTCCTCGGGAGTCCGGACTTCACAGACGTCTACCCCCGCATCGGCCCGACGCAACGCTGCGATGTGCATGGCGTAATCACCCTGAACGGCGACGACGCCGACCTTGCGCTGCATGCCCTAAGTGTACTTGCGGTCGGGGTCGGACGGGCGTGAGTACAATCCCCCCGATGGAGATCATCGGAGTCCCGTTCGACTTGTGCGGCTTCCGCTTGGGTTCGCGTCTTGGCCCGGCGGCGGTGCGATTGGCGGGGCTCGCCGAGGCGATGCAAGCCTTGGAGTACGAAGTTCTCGACGACGGCGATGTCGTCATTCCTCCCGCGCATCCCGGCGTCGACGGCATCAAGCAACACGGCCCGGCGGCGTACGTGTTCACGCAAGTGTTCGAGCGCGTGCAGGAGACGCTGTCCGAGGGCCACATGCCGCTGGTGATCGGTGGCGACCATTCGATTTCGATCGGCTCGATCGGGGCCGCGTTGGGGGCTTACGATGGCGACTTGGCCGTGCTCTGGGTCGACGCCCACGCCGACCTGAACACTCCCGCCACTTCGCCGAGCGGCAACCTGCATGGGATGCCCCTCGCGTGCCTGATGCACGAGCCGGCAGGCATCGAGGGCAAGACCGATGAGCAATGGCAGCTCCTGCAACGCCGGTTCGTCCCTAATCCGCTCCGCAGCGATCGAACTGCGTTTCTCGGGCTGCGCGATGTCGACGCCGGAGAGAGCGACCGGCTGCAGCGACTTCCTCGGGGTTACGTCTCGACCATGGCCGACATCGACCGCCGCGGGCTCGTCACCGAAGTCGATCGGCTCTCGGCCTGGATCAAGGGCCTCGGGGTCAAAAACCTCTGGATCAGCTTCGACGTGGACGTTCTCGATCCGATCCTCGCGCCCGGCACGGGCACCGCGGTTCGTGGCGGCTTGACCTACCGCGAAATGCACCTGTTGGGCGAGATGCTCTACGAAATCTTGGAATCGGATGACTGCCCCGTGCAGCTTGTAGGGCTCGATATGGTCGAGATCAACCCGCTGTTCGACACGCATAACGAAACCGGCAAGACGGGGGTCGAGTTCATTTCCTCGCTGTTTGGCAAGACGATTTTGGGGAGGCTATGAGTCGGGAGTTCGGCCGCCGAGTCTTGATCGAGGAAGCCGAGGCTCTCCAGCAGCTTGCCCGCAGCCTCGGCGACAGCTTCGACCAGGCGGTCGAGTGGATGCTTGGCGTCAAGGGCCGAGTGATCACCTGCGGGATCGGTAAGAGCGGCCACATCGCCCGCAAGACGGCCGGCACGCTCAGCAGCACCGGCACCCCGAGCTTGTTCCTTCAGGCGGCGGAAGCCGTTCACGGCGACCTCGGCATGGTCACGGCCGACGACATCGTTCTGCTTTACACGCATAGTGGTGAGACTGACGAGTTGGTGCGGCTCTTTCCCTCGATCCGCGAGATTGGCGCGCGCACGATCCTCATGACTGGCCGCCCGGAGAGTTCGGCGGGGCGGCTCGCGGACCTGGTGCTCGATACCGGCGTTACTCGCGAGGCCTGCCCGCACAACCTCGCTCCCACGACAAGTACGACCGCGATGCTCGCCCTCAGCGATGCGCTCGCCGTCGCGGTGATGGAGCGTCGAGGATTCAGCCGCGAGGAGTTCGCGCGGTTCCATCCGAGCGGGGCTCTCGGCAAGCGGTTGCTGCTGCGGGTCAGCGATGTGATGCGGCCGGCGGCCGAAATCGCGCGGGTCTCAGCCGATGCCGCGGTTCTCGACGTGATGCGAGCGATCACCAACGCGGGGGTCGGAGCGGCGGTGGTCTTGGATGCCGATGATCGGCTGGCGGGATTTGTCAGTGATGGCGACCTGCGCCGGCACTTTGTGAGCAGCGCCGAACCGCTTGCGGCTCGCGCGGAAGACCTCATGGCCCGCTCAGTCACGACGATCAGCGAAGACCTCCTTGCGGTCGAGGCGCTCGAGGTGTTTCAGAACCTTCCGCGGAAGATCGGCGAAATGCCGGTGGTAGGGAAGGATGACCGCATCGTCGGCCTCCTCATGCTGAAGGACTTGTTGCGTTCGGGCATCGTGTGAGTTGGATTGCCCTATGGGGGCCTGGGATGATTTTGGGCTCCTGCGTCGTGATGAGCACCATCGCCTTGGTTTGTGGGCGAGGGATGCGTCGTGCCCTCGCTGAACCCCACGCCCGTACGAGCCAGCCGACGGCTACAGGAGGATCGAGGAGAAATGAGGGGATGTCCTACGCGGCGCCTTCGACGATCGCGATGGTCAACTCCCTCTCTAATCGCGTCCCGCTGACTTCGGTCAGGTGCGCGTGACCTAGCTCACGGTGCTTGATGAGCTGGTGCAGATAGGCCGCCAACTCCGCCGCCTCATCATGAGTGAGCGTGATGGCGACATCGCTCAAAGACCTTCCTCGTTCGTAGTCGGTGATTCTCATTCCTGCACCTTTTTTTGCACCTGATATCCATATCGCATGAGCGAGGTGGAAGGTTCCAACTTGGGTAGCAAGGCCTATGCGGCCAGGGGGATGGGTCGGAATCGATCGACAATCGCGTCCAAATCCGCTGGCTTCACCGGCTTCGTCAGATAGTCATCCATCCCCACCGCCAGGCACTTCTCTCGGTCGCCTTGCATCGCGTGGGCGGTGAGCGCCACGATCGGTGTGCGCCGTCCTCGCTCTCGGTCAAGCTTGCGGATCGCCAGCGTAGCCTCGAATCCGTCGAGCACCGGCATCTGCAGATCCATGAGCACGAGGTCGTACTGCTTGCCGCTGGTGAGCTCCAACGCCTCCGCGCCGTTCTCGGCAAACTCGATATCGCACTGATGCCGCTCGAGGATCTTCTCGCAAACCTTGCGGTTTACGAAGTTATCTTCGACAACCAGGATGCTCATTCCCGCGACCGAAGCCCTCAAGGTCTTGGCTTGCTCGGCGGCAACGCGGACATGGAGTCCGCGGTGGACATCCGCCAGCACTTGAAGCAGCTCGCTCTGACGAACCGGTTTGGTCAGCGATCGAATCACGCCGATCTCGGCGAGCGCCGGCGCGCTGAGAAGGTGGCTGACCGAGGACAGCATGACCATCGCCGGGGCCTTGTCGCGATAGCGTGCGGTGATTTCTTGGGCGAGTTGAACCCCGTCCATGTCGGGCATTTGGAAGTCGAGAAGCACGATGTCTGCGGACGCCTCTTCGAGCCGCGCGAGAGCCGCTTCGCCGTGAGCAGCGAGCGTTACGTGGCATCCTTGTCCGGTCAAGAGCCGAGACAGAACCTTGCGGTTCGTCATGTTGTCGTCGACCACCAAGATGTCGAGACCTTCGAGCGTTCGCGGCGCGTCGACCATCCCAGGTTGCAGCACTTGGGGTTCGAGCGGTAAGTCGACCCAGAACGTCGATCCCTCGCCCTCGCGGCTGTTCATGCCGACGCGACCGCCCATGAGCGTGGCCAGCTGCCGAACAATGGCTAGACCGAGGCCGGTACCCCCGTAGCGGCGCGTTGTTGATCCGTCAGCCTGGGTGAAGCTCTCAAAGATCGCCGCGTGGCGGGACTCTGGGATGCCGATTCCGGTGTCGGTCACGCTAAGGCGCAACCACGTTGGCCCGTCGTCGATCGGCTCGATACGCAACGCGACCTCGCCGCTCTCCGTGAACTTCAGCGCATTAGAGACGAGATTCGCGAGGACTTGTTTGATGCGAACCGGATCGCCGAACCGCCGGTAGGAGAGTTCTTCATCCAGGTCGACGACCATCTCGATGCCCTTGTCTTGAGCTTGCGACGCGAACATCTCGGCGACTTCCTGGGCGATGCGCTCGAGGTCGAGTTCGACGTGCTCGATCGTCATCTTTCCGGCTTCGATCTTCGAGAAATCGAGAATATCATTGATGATGTGGAGCAAGGTGTCCGCGCTCTGCAACACGGTTTCCGCGAAGTCGCGCTGGTCCGCGTCGAGGCGGGTCGAGAGCAGAAGCTCGGTCATTCCGATCACGCCATTGAGCGGCGTTCGGATCTCGTGGCTCATGTTCGCGAGGAACTCGCTCTTGAGTTGCGAGGCTTCCATCGCGGCCTCTCGCGCCTCAATCAGTTCTTCCACCATCCGGCGACGGTCGGTTACGTCGTAGATCGCACCATCCAGCACCAGACCACCGTCCTCCTCTGACCACGCGACTTTGCCGCGCTCGGAGACCCAAAGCAGGTTGCCTTGACGGTTCCGGATGCGATACTCGACGACGTAGCTGCCGCGTTCCTCGACGGCGTGTTCGGCGGCGTGGACCAGTTGGGGATAGTCGGCGGGCTCTACGAGATCGACGAACTTGATCTGTCGAGACATGAACTCCTCGGGCGTGTAGCCGAGCAGCGCGGTCACGCTGTCGCTCATGAAGTCGATCTTCCACTGGTCGTTGATGATCGCCCGGAAGACGGCCCCGGGAATGTTCGCGACCAGCGCGCGCAGCTTCCGCTCTTGAGCCCGGAGTTGGGCCTTGACATCGGTAAGGTCATCGACGATGAAACAGAAGCGGTTAGGGGTGCCGTCGATCGGGGACAGGGTGGAGAGTCGCCAGCGATCGCCGGTTGCGGTCTCGCGGAAATACTCAAATCGAATGGGTTGCCCGCTCGCGGCGCATTCTTGGCTTCGCGTGACCCACTCTTCGCGCAGCGGATCGGGGAGGCCCATCTCTCGGCTCGTACGGCCAATGAACTCCGAGGGCTTACGACCATGGATGCGCGCCCCATAGGCGTTCATCGCGATGTACACGAAGTCGTCGTCTTGAACCTCAATGACCCCCATCGACAGCGTAACACTATCGATGAGCCGGCCTAGGCTCGTGGCTGTTCCGTCGTTTGCACTGACCACCGGTAGAAACCCCAGTAGAGGTATCGGCAGGTTAGTTTGGA
>JANJUB010000070.1 GCA_024710805.1 Fimbriimonadaceae bacterium
AACCGCGCTGCCGTTGATCCAGACCGTGGGCGGGTTCTTCGCCTCGGCGATCGCCCGGCCAAGAATCTGCGTGCTTGCCACGCGTGACTGCAAAATCCGGTTTCGCGTCTCGGGGGTCCACTTCGCCGAGATCGAGCTTCCGGCAAGGTTTATGACCGCGGCGGCTCCGTCGACCGCCAGTTGCCAGGTGCCGAAGTTGGCCCCGTCCCAAAGTTCGGCGCGCGCGCCCGTTGGGGCCTCGGTCGAGCGCGTCAGGCAGACCACGGAATAGCCCAGTCGGGTCAACTGCGCGGTGAGTTCTTCCCCGATCAGCCCGGTTCCCCCAGCGATAACGACGTGACTCATTCGGCCATCCACTCCTTCATCAAGTCTTGCTCTACGCCCAACTGCTGCAAGATGCGCGCGACGACCGTGTCGGCGAGATCTTCCAGGCTCTTTGGGTTCATGTACCACGCCGGCGACGCGGGCAAAATCGTCGCCCCCGCCTCGGCCAGAGTCGTCAGGTTGCGCAGCATGATGACGTTCCACGGCATCTCGCGGGGCACGAGGATCAGCGGGCGGCGCTCCTTCAAACACACATCGGCGGCGCGCGTAACGAGGTCGTTGCTGATGCCGTTAGCGATGCGTCCGGCAGTACCCATGCTGCACGGAACGATCACCATGCCGTCGTGGCGAAACGATCCACTTGCGGGCGGGGTGAAGTAGTCGCGCTCATCGAGGAGCTGGATGTTCGGGTAGTCGGCGCCGAGGTATCGCTCGGTCGAGAATGCCTCTCGGGTCAGTCCGATACCCAACTCCTGTCCCGCGACCTGGAGCGCCTGGCGGCTCATCATCAGGTAGATCTCGCGGTAGTGGCCGGCGGCAAACCGCAAGAACCGCTGCGCGTAGATCGCGCCTGAGGCCCCGGTTACCGCGACGACCAGCCGTCCCGTCTTCATCCTGCTGAGTCTACGCGGAATGACCTCGGCGCGTTTGGATTTTGGGGCCGGATGGCCTACAATGGGGGCATGCGACGCGCGTTCACGCTCATCGAGATCCTCGTGGTGATCGCCATCATCTCGATCCTCGCCGCGATCCTGTTTCCGGTGTTCAGCCAAGCCAAGGAGACCGCCAAGCAGACGGTGTGCGCCAGCAACATCCGCCAAATCGGGCTCGCCGCCCAGTTGTATCTGAACGACCACGACGACATGTGGGTGCCGATGGCGACGTACGACCCCCTACCCGGCTACGCCCCGATCGAGATGTGGTTTGGCTACGACAACAACAATGCGGGACTTGAGAGCGGGTTCTACGGCCGGGTTTATGAGCCCGCGCAGAATCCCATCCGCCCCGGCAAGCTCGACCCGTACATCAAAGGACGCGGCATCATTCGGTGTCCCAGCATGCCCGGCCAATGGCAGTCGTCGTACGCGATCAACTTCTTCTATCCGAACACGACGTCGGCGTACTACACGACGAACCCGCGCGCCGCGAACAACGAGTACGGCCCCAGCGCCCGCAGCATGCAGACGATTGGTGGCGCGTTCACCACCACCGGGGCTTCGCAAAGCGAGATCGAGGAACCGGCAGGGACGCTCGTCGCGTGGGAGCACAAGGCGACCGTGCCCGCGTGCAACTTCCTCCAGCCGCACGACTGGTTCGATTCACCTCCCGATCTAAACAGCCTGCGCGATCACTTCCACTTCCTCCACCGCGGCGGTGCGAATACGATCTGGGCGGACACCCACGCGAAGCGGTTGGTCTACTCTCAGCTACGACGGCCGATGTTCTCCGCGCAGAAGTGGATCTACGAGTAGCGGAAAGCGGGTTCGGTTTTGCTCGGGTTAGCTCGGTTTTGCTCGGGTTGGCTCGGGAGAGCCCCGCTCCATTCCACAATCCGTGGCTACATTCCGTTGAGCCGGTCGAGCACGTCCTTCGGGGCCATCACCCGGCCATCCTTTTCCATCACCACGTCCGACATCTTGGTCCACGTCGCGCCGTCCCACTTCACCCACGCCGTCCCCATCGGAACCACCGCGAACGTCGCGCCGCGCTTGACGGTCAACACGCCGAGGGTTTTGTCTTCGGTCACCGTCCAACCCTTGGCCGTGCACCAAGCGCGCAGATCGCCGAACTTGGCGTTTGAGCGTTCGCACGTCGCGGTCGGGATGGAAGTACCGGCCAGATTAGCGGTTGCGACATCCCCCAGCCGCCGCCCCGCAATCCGCGCGAGGCTGTAGCGCAGGAACCGCTCCATGAGTTGCTGGTCAGCCTTCCAGTCATGCACGGGAGGCTTGTAGAAGCCCTTGGAATCAGATCCTTGGAGTTGAAGATGCGACTGAACTTCCTCAAACCGGGTTGCGACCAGCACCACGAAGAGGCCGTTGTCCAATGTCCAGCGCGAGTCCGCGCCAAGGGGCACGCCGCTTGGGGTTCGCTCATTCAAGTCCTCGAGACGGCTTGAAACCATGTCCTTCCGCAAGATATCCATATCTCGGCCAGGGCTGATTGAGAAGGCCAAGAGGTCCAATGATGCTCGCACAATCTCTTGGCGACGTGCACGCATTGTGAATCTGATGTATGCCCGGCCCTTCGTAAAATGAGGCGCTCTTTCAGTCGCCCGTTCAATCGAAAAGCCATCCGTCTCAAGGACATTTGAAACACACCAGTCAGGCCGATCGGCTATCAGATTTGTAAAACATAACAGTGCGATAAGCGACTTCATAACTTAGACTCCTTCGAGCACCACGGGTGCACACTCATCTGCGAATAGAACATCTGTTAGTGCCACCGGACTCGAGATGTCCCAGTCGTAATAGGGCGGCCAAAACACTGGCCAGTGCGGCGTACAGTTGGAGCTTGCTGGTCCGTATGCGAGGCCGAACAGTGATGTCGCATTTTGCCAATAGGAGGCAGACGACCACTCCCACGCAGGGTTCATCCACGTGCTACCAGCCGCGTCACATAAATAGTAATAGCTTGCGGCTGAATCGAAGATGAGGTTTGTCGATCGAGTGACGAGATGCCAATCGAATCCAAGTGACCGATAATAGCCCTTTACAGTCGAATCCGTCCCCGCGCCACAAAGCGGCCAAGTGGAGAATCCCGCGTGGTTCGGTCTGGTATAGAATCTACAGTCGGCAGCAATGCCCTGTGTCGCCATAGCTTGGTGTAATGTAGCAGCATAACTCGAACAAACTAGATCTTCATAGTTGATCTCGGGGCCATGGGATTGCCAAGGGTTCCCAAGATCGCTCAATAACTCACCCAGTGCGTAGGCTCCAAAATCACCGTCTCCCAAATGCGGGTAGTATGCACCGCCGCTAGGACTGTAGTAGGTCCGGTTCCACGGAGCCCGGTTGCTGTAGTGCAATCCTCTCGTCAACTCACGCCTAACATTCGCGGCTCCGCTATAGCCAAACGCCCAGCGGCACGAATACTCGCAAAGATCCGCCCAGGGTGCCGCTTGCAAGCCCACCGGAGTTGCATCGATGAGCGGAATCCGCTCCCACCCGTGGAAGTTCCCTTGCGTCCCATTGTTGCCCGTCTGGCCCGGGGCCTTGGTGAGCGGCATGTCGTACTTGATCTCCAACTGGCCAACCGCCACGTAGTTCGGCACACCCGTGATCGTCAGAGGAATCGGCGCGGACTCGCCGTTCGCGGGGAGCGAGATCGCCACCGAGCCACTGACGTTGAGCGTTAGGTATTGCTCGGCCGGATTGTTGTTCGGGCCGGGAACCCGCAGGCGTGCCGCTTGCCAGGTGACCGTGCCGTTCAGGGCAAAGTCGTTATCATTCCGCCATTTGACGTCGAGCTGGATGGACGATCCTCGGACGTAGACGACGTGGGTCACCGAACCGGACGGCGACTTCTCGACCGCCGGGTGCCCAGATGGATAGTGGTAGCGATCTGTCGCCGGGACGTTGCCGCTGTAGTCCCGAGTGGTCAGCGTGACGTCGGGCCAAGGCGTCTGCCCAACGACTTGGCTGGCACCGGTCGAGACCAGCGTACCCATGATGACGATTAGCCCCAGCAACCGCCTCATATGATTCATTATAAGAAAAAAAGAAAGAAAGAAAGAAATCACGCCACACTTGCATGTCCCGTATTTTTACTAGGTCCCGCAACAAGGTGGACTCCGCCCTCACCCGAGGTTCGGGTACACCAGACACGCCGATGATCATCCGCCCCATGACTCCCGACGACATCCTCGGCGCGGTCGCCCTGCAACGGGCGTGCTTCCCTCCCCCCTTTCCCGAGGAGTTGCTTTGGCGGGCCGAGCACCTCGCTCGGCATCTCGAGTTGTTCCCCGAGGGGCAGTTCGTCGCCGTGGATACCGACAACGCGATCTGGGGCAGCGCCAGCTCGGTCCTCATCTCGGAAGAGAACTACAACGCCCACCGCAACTGGGACACCACCGTCGGCGGGCCGTTCCTGAACGCCCACGACCCCCACGGCACCACGCTGTACGGAGTCGACATCTCCGTCCACCCCGAAGCCCGACGCCAGGGCATCGCCCGGCGCCTCTACCACGCCCGCTTCGCCGTGGTGCGCGAACTCGGACTCCGTCGATTCGCCACCGCCTGCCGCATTCCCGATTTCCGCACGTGGCGGCAAGAGCCCGGCGACCTTGCCAAAGACCTCGAGCGGTACATCAACGACGTGGTATGGGACAAAGCCAGCGACCGCACCCTTTCGCCGCTGCTCCATATCGGCCTGAAGCCGGTTTGCGGCATCCTCGACTACATGGAAGACGAAGAATCGCTCGATTGCGCAGTACTGCTCAAGTGGAAACCCACTCGTCCGTGGCTCGGTCCCGAGGTGATCGACGGCGATGAGTGACACGCTGAGCGTTGCCGCAATCGCATACCGCGTGGGGCAAGCACGCTCGTTCGAGGACTTCCTCGTGCGGATTGGGCGCGTGGTTCATGATGCTGCCGAGCAGGGAGCCGAACTGGTGGTGCTGCCCGAGCTCGCCATCCTCGACATTGTGCCCGTCGCGCTCGATGACCCCACCGATATCCTTCAGTTGGCTGAGTTCGGACCGGACTACGTCGGCTACCTCGAGGAGCTGTCTCGAGCACTGGGAGTCACGATCATCGGGGGCTCGCACCTGGAGTCCCGCACCGAGGGCGTGGTCAACACCTGCGCCATCGTTTCCGAGGGCAAGACGCAGCGGGTCGACAAGCACATCCTCACCCAGTTCGAGGCGGTGGATTGGGGGGTGGTCGCCGGCTCCGCGCCCCGAAGCGTAGATGGCGTCGGCGTAGCGATCTGCTACGACTCCGAGTTTCCCGAACTTATCCGTCCAATCGCCCGCGAGGGCGCGCGCGTGCTGGCCGTGCCCTACTTCACCGAGACCCGCTACGGCTACCAGAGGGTGCGATGGTCGGGGTTGGCGCGAGCCATCGAGAACCAGGTCTTTGTGGTGCAGGCCGCGCTGGTGGGTTCGCTCGGCGGTGAGCCCGTGCCCTCGACCTACGGCCGCAGCGCCATCCTCACCCCCAGCGTGCCGCCCTTCCCCGAGTCGTGCGTGCTCGCCGAGACGCCGCTGAACCGCGCCGGGATTGCCGTCGCCACGCTCGATTTCGACGCCCTTGAAGCCAGCCGCAACACTGGTGACGTGCGCAACTGGAACGACTACCGCTCGAGATTCTGACCCGCCGCCATTTCGGCGTAGCGCGGATCGCGAGCGCAGAGCTTGATGAAGTCGCAATGCGGGCACAGCGCCTTCGGTAGGGGCTCGACTTCCGCCCACTCGTGGTTGAGGATGCGGTCCCCAAGTTCTCGACAGGCAAACAAGAACTCATCCAGTTCCTCGTCGGTGAACCGATGGGTGGCTGGCTCGCCGCCGCGCAAGGGAATCAGCGTCGCCTGGATCGGCCGGGCGAGGTACTGCGGGCGGAGCATGGCAGCGTAGGCGCACATCGCGATATCGGTGGCGACCTCTTCGGGGGTAACGTCTCTCCGCCCCGACTTGTAGTCGAACACGTCGATGGCTCCGTCCTCTCGCTCGACAATCCGGTCCGCCCGACCGATCAAGTCCCACTCGCCCATCGGGTGCTTCAAGCGGTACTCGACGTGGAGGGTCTTCCCTTCCACCGGCCGCATCTCGATCTCCTCGAGGTACTGGGAGAGGATCGCCTTGCCCTCACCCAGAGCTTCCTGCATCTCTTCGGCACTGGAGTACCCGGCCTCGATCCAGTTCTCCTCGAGCGCGGCAAGCGCCTGGTGGGTGGTGGTCACGCCCTGCTCGCGCTCGTCATAGAACCGCTCGAGCACACGGTGGAGCGAGAGTCCGAAGCTGTAGGTGCTCCGCGTGCGCAGATACCACTTGCCCCGGGGATTGACGTACGTCCAGTAATACTGCTGCGGACAGGCCAGGTAGCAGGTGATCTTCGAGGGACTCAAGGTCGGACGCCGCGCCACGGGAACATTATGCGCGGAACTCCCCCTCTCCTCGAATGGCTTGTTTCGAGGGGAGAGGGTTGGGGGGTGGGGAGGTTCGTGGTAACCCTCGCCTCGCTCCGCGGGGAGAGGGTCGTGAGCGAAGCGAACCGGGGTGAGGGGATTCGAGTGTGCGCTGCTCTCAGCGTCAAGCGGTGTAGGTGCGCACCCGGCCCGCAGCGTCGGCGTACGTCACCATGCGGCCCGCGAGGTCGTAGCCATACTGCCTCGCGTTCTCACCCAGCGCGTTCTTCACGAACTGAAGCCGCCCCATAGAGTCATAGACGTTCGTCACGAAGTGTCCGTTCGCGTCTTGGGTGCTCTGCAAACGCCCTTGCAGATCGTAAGCGTAGGTGGTGTGTAAGTGCATCACATCTCTAGGGGGTCGACACAGACCTTCGCCTGTGGGGTGTCAGGGCCGTTTAGGTTGCGAAGCGGATTAGGCAGACCACGAGCGGAACAGCTACGGCCACGGCAATGTAAACACTGCATACGGAAAGTAGGGTGCCCGTGATCCTTCCAAATCATTCATTTCTAAAGCAAAATGACAGGCGAACACTAAGTCGTTCAATAGTCCTTTGGAGTTTAGCCGCTGCTGGGAGAGTGCCACCTGATCATGCGTGTCTTCAGGGTCGCACGGAGCACGATGGAGCGCACTCCACAGGTGGTAGCTACAAACATCGTACCCTTCGAGGCTCCATGAAGCGTGGGCAAAGTGGGGATCAACTTCACCCAGGGCTGATTCAGTAAACACTTGCTTCGCATAAAACTGCCATTGGTCGTCTTCAAAGTTTATGATAGGGTTGACTCGCGCGATTCCAACAAGTTGATGCGTAGTCAACGCATCTTGTCTAGCAACCTCTAACAGCAAGTCGGCAAGGTCGCACCAAAGATATTGAAATCCTTCCCATGTTTGACTGATCATCTCCTCTGTGAAGGAAGTCCACACGTCACCGTCAGCAGAAAAAGGACCATGGTCCAACTCGGCATACTTGAGCCGTGCATCATAGCCTAACATTGGAATTGGCAAATCAACCATAACTCTAACGAAATGGGTCTTGCCAGGGCGCGCTCAGGACTTTCCCCGGCGCTAGAGCTGCAATCTCCACGTCACTTTCGGTTCCCGAGCGACGCCGCTCGCCCTTCCCGCCATAGTTGCACTGTGGCGGGACTCCGGTTCGGGCTCGATTCGCGGCCGCTCCATGATCTCATCATACAGCACCCTGCCGCGGTTTGAGAGAAGAATCTTCGGAATCGACTGTGGGGACATGCCAACCCCAAACATCTAGGGAGCCACAGCGGGCCGGCCCGTTGGGCCGCCACAGTGCAACTGTGGCGGGAAGGGAGACGCGGTCTCCCGAAAACCCCATCGCGTCCACCGTAGCGAGTCGGCGGGCTGTCATTGCAGCACCGTTAGCAGCCCAACCTTTCCCGCTTCTATTCGCCAGACATTGGCCGGACGACCGTTCTCTTGTGTCACAACGTGCAAAACGTCTCTATCGTCATAAAGCAGCCCAACACAACGCCCACTAACCGTGACCGCAGAAAGCTGCTTTGCGTCAACTGATGAAAGCTCTTTCACGACAGGATCCGTTAGTGCCGTTACAATTCCAACCCTCTGTCCATCGTTCGTGACAGCTAAGTGCATGGGATACGCAAACAGACCAAGATCATACACTGATTTACCATCAACATTGACCAGCCTGATCCTGTGCTTCGTGCCAACAATCTCACGAACAGGGAGGTAAGGAGATCGCCCGATGAGTGCACTTGGTGGGAGCGATCCTGGCAAACCTGCAATCACGGACTCCCCACTGGAAGGTTCTAGCTTGCAAACTTCTGTTGGAAAGGCCCAAGGTTCCCCTCCCATTACGCCGACATACTTGTGGCTCTTATTAAAATGGAGTTCTCCTAGATAGGCGACTATAGGGTGCCGAAAAGACTCTGACGGCTCAAAGAGCGGCGCAAGACGCCCAGACTCTATGTCAATTCTGTATGGCTGGAATGTTGCTTTACCCGCCGGAGTCTTGTCTCTAACAGATGCAATCCAGCCCTCTCGAACTCTGACAACCATTACAAGCTCCGCGTCAATCGGGATATCCATGTCATGATGCGATGCCCTAAGCATTCTTGAGCGCAGCACTGCACCTGCTTTACCACGACTAATCGTGTAATAGATCCGATCGTTAGATATCTCGAGAACCGAAACATCGCCGACATTTGAAGCTGAGCGTCGGCTTCCGCAACCGAGGAGCACCAAGAGCAGCGCCCCAATGAGCACCGCTCTGGCATCAATGCTACAGCAAGTGATCAAAGATAGCCCTCGTTTCCCGAGCGACGCCGCTCGCCCTTCCCGCCATAGTCGCACTGTGGCGGGACTCCGGTTCGGGCTTGACCTCGGTCGCTCCATGATCTCATCATATAGCACCCCGCCGCGGTTTGAGAGAAGAATCTTCGGAATCGACTGTGGGGACATGCCAACCCCAAACATCTAGGGAGCCACAGCGGGCCGG
>JANJUB010000202.1 GCA_024710805.1 Fimbriimonadaceae bacterium
TCCCAAGTATCCTCTCGTGCGTGTCCGGACCGATCAAGTTGAGCAAGGCCGACGCCCGCCGGGCGCTTGTTCGGTATCACTTCCGGCCGGCCGCGAGCGCACTCGAGGTGTTCGACCGGCTGCGCAGCATCCAGTTCGACCCGATTGCGCCGGTGGGATGCAATCACGACCTCGTCCTCCAAGCCCGCCTAAGCGGATACCAAGTCGGCGATTGGGAATCCTTGGCGTACCGGCAGCGCCACATCTATGACGGGTGGGACAAACAAGCGGCGCTCGTTCCGTTTACCGGTTGGCCGGTGCGTCGGCTGTTCTACGACATCCACCCCCAGTGGTTTGCCGAGAAGATCTTCGACCAACAGGCCCACGCCGTCGAGGCGGTCTTGCATGAACTGGAGACTCGTGGCCCGCTGATGCCGAAGGAGTTCGAGTTTCAAGATCGCAAGAGCGAGTGGAAGGGTTCGTGGTTCGGCCCGAGCGTGACCAAGCAGGTTCTGCGCGCGCTTTGGCACTCCGGCAGAATCATGACGTCCGGACGGAGGGGCGGGCAACACATCTACGACCTTACCGAGCGCGTGGTGCCCCCGCATCTGCTCAACGCGCCGAAGCTGGATCACGCCGATGCCCAGCGCGAACTTGTGTTGGAGCGGCATCGTGCGATGGGGATCGTCCGCCCCGGCGCGTCCGCTGAGGTCTGGTCCTATGAAGCGCTGTCGTACGCCAAGCACGAGTGCATCGCGGCTCTGGTCGAGCGAGGCGAGATCCTCCCGATTGATGTCGAAGGGATGAAAGCCCACGCCACGCCCGAACTCATGGCAATGCTCGATCAGCCTTCGCTGGAGACCCGCGTGGTGTTTGTTGCGCCGCTCGATCCGTTCATGTGGGATCGCAAGATGATCGCCCAACTGTTCGGATTCGAATACACGTGGGAGATCTACACGCCCGAATCCAAGCGTAAGTGGGGTTACTACGTATTGCCTGTACTCTACGGCGACGCCCTCGTAGCCCGCATCGAGTTTAGCTGCCGCAACGGCGTGCTCGAAGTGCGCCAGTGGCACACGGAAGGTGCCCTGCCCACCGGCTTCTGGGATGCGTTCAACGCTGCGCAGCGCGGGTTCATGGACTACTGCTCGGCCACTCAGGTCACCGTGGCCGAGCATATCGACTCGAAGGCGAGCAAGATTCTAGGCAAGCGCGGCGCGTAGGATCTCCACGTCACTCTCGAAACTCTCTGCATTCAGCGGGCCGAACGAGAACCGCACGAAGTTCGCCATCGGCGAACCCGCGCCCCGCCGAAACATATCGCACAGCGTGCCCGGCAAGATCGCCGCCTCGTGCTTGAACAACCGCTCATTGAACTCGTCGGCGGTCAGTCCGCCCGGCAGGCGACCCCAGTGGTAGAAGCCGCCGTCGCCGGTGAACAGCTCAACCCCAAGCGACTCCAGCGCCGCGCCATAACGCTCCCGTTGTGAGCCGTAGAAGTTCTGAATCCCGGTCCGGGCATGGTCCACGCGGTCCAGGCTGAGCAGCCCCGCAGCGCAGATTTGCGAGGGCCGCGCTACTCCACCCATCGCGATGCTGGAGAAGTTGCGGAACAGCTCGATGTTCGCTTTCGACGCAACCACCCAACCCACTCGGAGACCCGGGGCCTGCAAGCCCTTGGTCGCCGCACTGACGACGAACACATTGGTCTGGTCAATGTCGCCGACGTACCGCATCGCGCTCTCGATCTCGCCCGTCTGGAAGAACTCGTAGGCTTCATCGAACAGCCCGGCCCGACCATCTTCCCGGCAAAAGTCGACCATGCTCTTGAGCTGCTCGCCACGCCAGGTAACGCCGGTCGGGTTGCAGGGGTTGCTCTTGACGACAAACGTATTCCCGCCATGCCCGCGGTAGTCCTCAAGCGTCGGCCGGAAGCGGTTCTCGGGGTTGCTCTGAATGACCGTGTAGTCCCGGCCGAGAAGCTCCAGCGCATCCCAGTACGGCGTGTACTCGGTCTCTTCGATCAGCACGCGATACTCGGGCTTCAGGAACGCGAGTGTGGCGTAGATGCCCGGTCGTCCGCCAGCAAAGATCGCGACGTTGTCGGTCGTGATGTTGCTGCCATAGAAGTGGTTGTAGTAGTCGCGAATCGCTTCAAGGAGTTCGATCCCTCCCGTCGCCTGCGGATACTTGAGGTGAGCGTGGGTAAAGCTGATGCTAGTGGGCAGATCGGGCCCGCCGGGAACGGGGGTGGTCAGGGGGAATCCCTGCGCCCAAGGGTGGGTGCCTTCGGTGCCCATGTACTTCCCGGTTGCGTCTTGGAACTTGAAGAGGGTCTCGTAGACGCCCATCGGCGGGAAGTGAATCAGTGCGGAGTCCATGGGGTGAGATTGTATCGCGTGGCAATGATCCCATGCGAGATCCATGGGGAACAGAGGACCGCGAGAGTGTCGCGTAGAATATGACTATGGACTACGCAGTCGTGACAAAGCAGACGGAGGAGGGGTTCTCCGTGTGGGTTCCTGGCCTTCCCGGGTGCTGGTCAGAAGGTGATACCGAAGAAGAAGCGCTGGAGAATATCCAGGATGCGATCCGCGAATACCTAGCCGTGGCGGAAGAGATTGCCCGGCGGGAGGCGGGTGCAAAGTCGCACACCGTGCGTGTGAACGTTGCCTAAACTTCCCGGGGTCAACCACCTGGCTGCCATCAAGGCGTTCGAGAAGGCTGGGTTCCACATCGAAAGGCAAGGCAAGCACGTGATCATGTCCGATGGCAAGCGCGTGGTGACCATCCCAAGGCACAACCCAATCCACGCATTCACGTTGGCAGGGATCGTCAAAGATGCTGGACTTACCATCGAGGAGTTCAAAGCCCTGCTTTAGCGTCCGCAGGCACATGGTAACGATGAGCGTCATCTCAGGCATACGCTGGACGGTTGCGGTAGGATCCTGAGAATGACCGTTGCCGAAGCCCTCCTCGACAGCTGGGATCGCCAGTGCCGCATCGTCGACGCCGTCGCCTCGCTCATCGACGACGCGAATCGCCACGCCAAGCCCTCCGAGGACGGCTGGCCTCTGGACAAGCAACTGGCCCACATGCACCGGGTGCGCAAGTTCTTCCTGACCGAAGTCGCACCGCCTCATGCTGAGGGGCTCGGCGACTCGTACGCCGACGACATCGGAACGCCGATCGCCGACCTCGAGACCATCAAAGCGAACCTGCGGGCAAGTGGAGTTGCGGTCCGGGAAGCAGTCCGCGAGGGTCTGGAGAGCGGGGGCCCCATACGCGGCGAGCACGTGGTGTATGACAACGCCGTTCTGCTGCTCCAACACATGGTATGGCACGAGGGCTGGCACGTGGGGCTCATCTTCCTGGCGTTGCGGCTGAATGGCCAGGAGCCTGAGGAAGAGTGGGATGAGCCCAACGTATGGGGTCTTTGGCGCACCGAGTCCTGGTGAATACGCCCCGAACCGTGGTTCATCCCGTAACTTGCGCCGACGAGGCGCTAGCCGTAAGGCGGCAACATCCGTCTAAAGCCATGGCCCAGCACGACCGGCAGAGTCAACGCATGCGCCAGATGCACGCGGCCCCAGGGCACCGAATCTGAGAGCAACTCATTGGCCTGCGGCCAACCGATCCAGCTCGTCAGCTCCGGTGTGGCTGAGACTTCTGCGCCGGCGCCGACCAATCCTCCGACAATCGCCGCGACCGAGTCGGTGTCGCCGCCCAAACGAACCGCCGCCTCGATCGCCGCCACCGCATCGCGCGGATGCGTACGCCAAACCGCAAGCGCCGCCTGCACCGTCTCAACCACGTATCCCGTCGGCCCTCTGGACCGAAATGATGCTGAGAAGTCCCACGATGGATAGCGCGAAGGCGCCAACTCATCAAAAACCAGCGGATCGCCGCACGCCGCCGCAAACGCCACCAGCTGCGCTCCCAAAATCGCCGCGGGATGCGTATGCGTTATCCGACTCAGCGTCTCCACCATCGCATCCCTCGCGTCCGGATCGTCGATCATCACCCCGACAACCGCCGAGCGCATCGCCGATCCGTTTCCCGCCGAAGGCACGCCGGAGTTCTGGATGCCCACCGTCAGCCCCAAGCACGCCTTCGCCGTCGACAATCCGATCCCCGGCGGCAGCGTCCAGAACCATCGCCTCAATCTGCGCCCAAGGAACCTCGCGGCGGCTGCGGGATCATCGGGATGATGCCGTATGGCCTGCGCGACGAAGACCGACTGAAGGGTGTCGTCGCTCAGCGCGCCTCGGCCCAAGAACAACCTTTGCCGCAGCGGCACGGGCGAGAACTTCGCCACTCGCGAAGCAGAGAGGCCTTCGAACACCAGCCCAAGGCTATCGCCCAGCGCTGTCCCCAGCAACACTCGCTCGACACGCGTCATCTTCCCAACAGCTGCCCGACGCGTTTCTGGTGGTACTGCAGATGGTCTGCGAGGAACTCGAGCGACTCCTCGCCATTCAGTGCCCCCGCGACCGGATGCACGAAAACCAGAATGTCTGGAGCGGGAGCCTTGCCCTCAAGCCGCGCTCGAAACTTCGCGCGCAGCTTCTCCCACTCGGCAATCAAGGCCTGCGGATCTGGAGCCGCACCAGGCTCAACTTCTTCTGTCGGCACGGGGACCTTTACCGCGCGGCGCAGCATCGTCGATACCAGCCGTCGCCGACCATCGTCGTCGGCGGTCCGTGGCGGCAACGGGTCCTTGGATCGCGCCAGGGGAATGAACACGCTCCGCTCCACCAAGACCAAGTGCTCCACATGCTGGGCGATCGACCACTCATCCTCGCCGAGAGGCCGGGATACGTCCTCCTCCGCCCAGAGTTGCGCAAACCACGACTTCCCCGCCTCGAGCCGAGCGAGCGTTGCTTCGAGATTCTCCACGCGGTCAACGCTACCCGGTATCGTGATGTCTCATGCCGAAAGCCGCGAAGTCACAGCTCCTCCTCCGAGTTATCTTGCTCGATCCGCCGGCAGGCGTGAAGTTCCGCGCCCAGCGCGGCCGGGATACCCTGGCGGAGCCGGTTGCCGAAGCCGCGGATCGCATCGTCTTTGAGATGCCGATCGACGTGGCCGATGCGTCCGCCTCCCCGCCACGCCTAACCGGCGAGTACGCCCAGGGCCCCGCCGGGGGGCGTTTTCTCTACATCAACTCAGGCACCAGCGCTGGCGATCCCGGCTCGCCTTGGACGCGCCGGGTCAAGGTGCACCTCTCCACCATCGACCCAGTTCTCATCCAGCGCCACCTCGACGCTCCAGGCAGCGTCATCGAGTGTGCGATCGCGGGCAAGGCGAAAGACGGTGGCCCATGCTGCGCAACGGTGCCCCTGGTTCAGGATTGGGAACTGCGTTCGGGGAGCTCGGAGTAGCGCTCACCCCACCCCCCTCCCCGCGAAACGATCATTCTCGGAGAGGAGAGTCCGAGCCAACCTGTGCCATCCGCGCCTATCGCCGCCCGACCCAGTCCGTGTCGATGCCCACCGCGAAAAGCCGCTCCTGCAGTTGGCCCAGGTGAATCCCAAGATGCCTGAGGTTCACTAGCTGGTGGTCGAGCTTGGGGATCTTGTACCAAGGGAAGCCGGACTGCTGGGATTCGAGGTCCAAGGCCGCCACCCAGTCGCCGATGTTCGCGGAGATGAAGTCCACGTACTCCAGCAGGTCGGCCTGCGAGTAGGTGGTCTCCGCCGGCGGAACGCCGTCCTCGTCGTCGTCCCACAAAATCACTCCGTGGGGCACGTGCTTTGCCCACGGCGTGAAAGTCTCGTGGTCGGGCATGCAGTAGAAGTGGGTGTAGAACAGCGCATGATAGGCGATGCGCCAGAAGGTCCGCGGATGCTCGGTCGCCGCCGACCATACTTCGTCGGGGCACACTTCGACGCATTGCCGAACCATCGCCAGCCCAGCCCGATACTGACCGATCAGTGCAGGTTTCACGTCCATTCCTTAGCTCCAATGCCAGCCATCGTCGCCCATCAGGGTTTGGATGTAGTTCAGCTGACCACTGTGATACCAAATGTGCACGGTCATGAACTGGCACCGCCGGAAGCGGTTCGTCTCGCCGTTTTGCGAGGGCATGGGCTCGAGCATCTGCGCCTCGCTGAGGCCATCGACCGTCGCGAGGGCGCGGTCGCGACCGGCTCGGAAAGCGGCCATCGAAACCTCCTTGCCTCGGAGCTCCTCGGGGGCGACGACCCACGAGTCGGGCCAGGAATCGACCGACTCGCCGCGCAGGAGCTGGCAGATCTTGTCGTTCACGAGCACGATCTCGTGGACGATGTCGCACACCTTGCGCGACTTGCCGCCAAAGGCGTGGGCGAAGGCTTCCTCGGGCAGGGCCTGCAGGTCCTGTTCGAACGCGCCGAGCGCGTCGGCGAGCTCCTTTCGGGCGTGGGCTTTGAATTCCATGCGGGGAACGTTACCCGCTCGCCCGTGGAGACGACCCTCA
>JANJUB010000064.1 GCA_024710805.1 Fimbriimonadaceae bacterium
GACGCCGACGACGCGATATCCGGCGTTGGCGAATTCCAGGCTCGTCGGCAAACCGATGTAGCCCAGACCGTAAACGGAGAGGGTGGTAGTTGAACTCACGGCGGCCTCAGAGTGTACCTTGGGGACCCTGGGTGAACCTGAAGCTGCTGCAGCGTGCAGCCTTAACTCCTTTGTAGCCGCCGGATGCTATTGTGCCGGCGTGAATGCGGCTAGAGTTAGGTTCAGCGCGGGCACCTACGAGGCTGTTGCATGGTGGTTCCGTCGCCGCACTTCATTGTGGGCGAGGGATGCGTCATGCCCTCGCTAAGCTTGTTGGAGCGGTTATGCCCACGCCGGTACGAGCCAACCGGCGACTACGGGGGGCCCACGGGGGGCCGTCCAAGGCACAAAGCAACATCCTCGTATCAACCCGCGGCTACGAAGAGCTTGCTGCACTTGAAGTGCAATGCAACAGCATCACTGTAAGTACAAGACAACCATCTGCGCTTTGCGAGCGCACAACGCATCGCTCACCCACAAAATGGCTCGCTGGTGGCACCGACGACATCCTCGCGAACGCTCACCCCCGCGACCAGCTTCATGTTCGCTCGCTGGCTGAGCTCAGGCAGCAGCCGCGACAACGGCGCAACCGTCGCCGGGACTTCAATCTCGGGGGCAATGTAGAGGAGTGAAAGAACGATCCACATGGTGAGATTCCTAGGGCGGCCAACCCAAAGCGCGTCTACCTTCGGCGATACGCTGTTCAAGCATCTCGCGATAGGTGGCGGGCAGCTGGTTCCACGTGACGGGCTGAGGATCAAGCTTCAGCGTGTCGCTGATCTTTAGTTCGTGACTGATCTTTGGACCGACGTCGAACCTGAACGTATAGTGCCGAAACTCACCCATCTGGAACTCGCGAGGGCGGGTTTCGGGGGTCAGCATCTCGTAGCTTAGGTTCTCCGGGCGGATCACCGAAGGCCCTACCTTCGCTCCAACGGCCTCTTCGAAGCGGACGCTCAGCTTCGCATCCCTCGGCAGATCGTTCGGGAAGGCCTCGGTCGGTTCCTCGCTCAGGTGTTTCATGCCCTGAAGCGGGCTGTTGGGAACTAGTCGGTGCTCATACACCAAGAATCTAGCCAACTCCCTTTGTTGTTCATTCATCTGAGCGAAGGTCAAATCGCTGGTCTGATTCCCGAGGGCCGCAAGGCGCAGCAACCCAAGCGGCTGCCTAGCCAGTTGCCAATCAAACTCCTTCACTTGGGCGACCTGCGCATACTGCAGTGCGAACTGCGCTTGCGACAAATCGACCTTGCCCATCAACGCAGAGAGAGTCCTCACCGTAGGTCGAGGATCGCTGGCGCGGATGAACTCCTGAGTTGCGGCTCGACTCGTGCGCATCCGGCGGCTCAAGACCGGTTCGTGAGGTCGGATGATGACCCGATCCTCGCGTACGTCGATCTCACACCGCCGTCGAATGTTCAGTTCGACTGCGGCATAGGGCATAGGGGGCCGAGCCTCAGACGATTCGGTGCGCGGGGGATAGGGCGGATACAGATCAGAGATCAGCATGATCACCGGTCGGGACTTCACTTTCGCATACAAGCGCATCGCGCCTTCAAAGAAAAGCGACTGAGGATCGTATTCGGCGGGGCGCCGCAGGCGACTGATCACGTCCGCGGGCAACGGGAACTTGCTCCAATAGTCCAAGATCCACCCCTCATTGACGAGAACCTCGTCGACCCCCTTCTCAAGAGACTCCAAGAGCGCGGTGCCATCGCGGCGAAAGTCGATCTGAGTGGTGAGCAAGACTTTCCCCTGAGCGTCGGCCAGAATGAGATGCGGACTCAGATTGCCTATCTGGAAAGCGCTGACGACCACAAGGATCTTGTCCACGGCGGAGGGCGGAGCCATCGCAAAGTCGAACCCGTGCGGACCACCAAGCGGGAAGTACCCTTCGACCTTCTTCGCCGCGTCTGCATACATTTGCTGTTCCTTCACGAACTCGGCAAACAGAGCTGAAGCCACGTTTGGGAGGAGTCGACGTTGACGAGCCGTCGGTCGAGACGAGAACACGACGGTTCGGTTGGGCGGGATGTCAGCGAGTGCTTCGAGACCAATAGCCTCGAGGACTCGAAAACCGAACCTCCCAACGGGGGAGCGGCGATCCAGATCTTGAATCTGCCTGAACTCTTGATCTCCAGAGTAGATTGCCTTTCTCCGTTCAGCAAGGGACTGCGCGTGGAGGCTCGTAAACGGTTCCTTGAGGTTGCCCTGAGAGAGCGTCCGGGCGATCTGCTTGCGGCGGAACTCGACTTCCTGCTTTCGGTCCTCGGACTCTTGGTCCTTCGTTCGGGCCAGCACCCACTCCCCGCCTTTCTCAGTCCAGGTGGCATTGACTGCTTCCGCGATGCCGTCCATGAGTTCTCGCACCGGCCGCTTGGGGCTGGCGATGCCGACGACATCCTCGCGAACGCTCGCCCCCGCGACGAGCCTCATGTTCGCCCGCTGGCCGAGCTCAGGCAGCAACCGCGAAAGCGGCGCAACCGTCGCCGGGACTTCTATCTCCGCCTGAGCCACTACCAAAAGGACCAGCGCCAGCATGGCCCATCATAGCGGGATTACGTCTGTCCTGTCAAATACTCTTCGAGCCGGCGGCACTCCGTCGCCTTCGGATCAGCGTAAAGCCGGATCGCCCGAGCCAGGGCGCCCGCGGTGTCGATGTTCGTCACGCACGGCACGCCGCTCTCGATACACGCGCGACGGATGCGCGCACTCTCGTCGCTCGCCTGGCGACCCACGTGGGGAGTATTGATCATGAGGCTGACCTCGCCCGAAGCGATCAGGTCGAGCAGGTTGGGCGAGCCCTCTTGGATCTTGGCGGCATCTCGGCAACGAATTCCCGCATCGCGCAACGCGCCTGCCGTTCCCGAGGTGGCGATAATCGGAATCCCGGCGGCGACGATTTCGCGCGCGACTTCGACGGCCTTCGCCTTGTCCGCGTCGTTTACCGTAAGCACCACATCGCCGTGCTCGCGGAACTGGATGCCGCTGGCCACCAGAGCCTTGTACAGCGCGGCCTCGTAGCGGAAGTCGATGCCGAGGATCTCGCCGGTGGACTTCATCTCGGGCCCAAGCGACGGCTCCACTCGGGCCAGCTTCTGGAACGAGAACACCGGGGCCTTGACCGCGTAGAGGATCGGCTCGGGGAAGGTCGGCACCCCGGCGATGAACTCGGATTCGGGGATGATGCGGCCTCCCGCGTGGGGTGGGCATGGTCCGGCCTTGGCGGCTTCTCTCGTGCTTCGAGGATCGAGCACCCACAAGCCGCCTTCATAGCCCAGTTCGCCGAGGGTCTGGCCCATCATGCAGCGGGTTGCGAGATCGACCATAGGGATGCCGGTGACCTTGCTCAGGTACGGCACGGTGCGGCTGGCCCGAGGATTGACCTCGAGGACGTAGGGTCGCAGCGCGCCATCCGGGCCAGGAGCGACGACAAACTGGATGTTCATCAGGCCATGCACGCCAAGCGAGCGGGCAATGCGGCAGGCGTCGAGCACCATCGCGCGCTGAACTTCGGGGGTCAGCGAGACCGGCGGGTACACCGCCATGGAGTCGCCGCTATGGACGCCGGCACGCTCGATGTGCTCCATGATCCCCGGCACAAGCGTGGCCTCTCCGTCGGAGATGACGTCGACTTCGGCTTCGATGCCCATCAGGTACTTGTCCACAAGCACGGGCTGGCCGGGATTGGCGCTTTCCGCCTCGCCGTAGAAGGAGCGCAAGTGGGCTTCGTCGTGGACGATCTCCATCGCACGCCCTCCGAGCACGAAACTGGGGCGGACGAGCACGGGATAGCCCACATCAGAAGCAACGCCAACGGCTTCTTCAAGGGAGCGCACCGCGCGCCCCTTTGGCCGAGAGATGCCGAGGCTTTCGAGGAGCGCATCGAACTGCTCACGATCTTCGGCCATGGCGATCGCCGACGGCGAAGTGCCAAGGACCTTCACCCCGGCGGCTTTAAGGCCATCAGCGAGGTTGATCGCGGTCTGCCCGCCGAACTGGCAGACAACACCGATCGCATTCTCATGTCGAACCACAGAGAGAACGTCAGGGAGAGTGACCGGTTCGAAGTAGAGTCCGTCGCCGGTGTCGAAGTCGGTCGAAACCGTCTCCGGGTTGTTGTTGATGATGATGGCGCGGTAGCCGAGCGCCTGCAGAGCCCAAATGCAGTGAACGCAGGAGTAGTCGAACTCGATGCCCTGGCCGATGCGGATCGGACCTGAGCCTAAAACCAGGACGGTCGGCTTCATCAAAGCATGATTGTGACATGGGCGGTGGGCGCAGGTTTCGAGTCGCGCGATCCGGAGGGGTACAACGCCCCCGCGCGCCTCGTGGTCTCATCTTGTGCGAGCCAAACTTGCGGCGTACTTTGGGTAACGTGAATGCAGAGTCTGGCGTGAGAGCCGGACGGAGGCGATAGTGAAGCAATATAGTGCTGACAAGATTAGAAATGTGGCCATTGTAGGCCACGGCGGTTCCGGCAAGACGATGCTCGTCGAGCACTTGCTGTACACCGCCGGGGCCGTTGACCGGGTGGGCTCCGTGGATGCGGGCAACACCCAGAGCGACTACGATCCGCTCGAAATCCGCCGCAAGATCAGCATCAGTGCCTCCATCGTCCCCTTGGAGTGGCACGATCACAAGATCAACTTGATCGACGTTCCGGGATACCCCGACTTCATTGGGGACCTTCATGGGGTGGCCCGTGTTGTCGAAGCGATGATCATCGTCTGCGAAGCCAAAGCCGACTTGGACGTGGGCTTTGAGCTGGCCTGGGAAGTCGCCGAGCAGTACGGCCTTGCCAAGTGCATTTTCGTCAACAAGCTCGAGCGCGACAACGCCGACTTCGACGGCCTCATCAATACGCTGCACGAGCGCTATGGCCGCAAGGTCGTGTGCGTCCAAATCCCGATCGGGCACCAAGCCGCGTTTAGCGGAGTCCTCGACCTGCTGAACATGAAGGTCTATAAGGGCAAGGACCGCGGCGTCGAAATGGAAGAGCTGCCGACGGGCTATGCAGAAGAAGCCGCCGAGCGACGCGACAAGATGATGGACGCCGCCGCCGAAGGTGACGATGAGCTCGCATTGAAGTATCTCGAGGGCGAGGAACTGAACCCGCTCGAGATCGAGCATGGCCTGCTCGTGGGTACGGAGAACGGCAAGGTCGTTCCCGTCCTGCTCGGTTCTGCGATGAGCGGCATCGGTGTCGCCACGCTGCTCGACCGAATCATCGGCGAACTTCCCTCTCCCAAGGATAAGCCAAAGGTTTTCGACGGGCGCGAACTCAAGCCCGATCCGGACGGCCCGCTCGCCGCATTCTGTTTTAAGTCGACGGCCGACCCGTATGTGGGCAAGCTCAACTACGTACGAGTGTTTAGCGGCACGCTCAAGCAGGACATGAACGTGCTGAACATGAACCGCGAGAAGGAAGAGCGGTTGCATAACATGTACTTCGCGCACGGCAAAGGACAGGAACCTGCCCAGAACGTGGTCGCGGGGGACATCTGCGTGCTCGCCAAGCTGTCTGATACCCATACGGGGGATACCCTGTCCACGGGCAAGGACAAGATCATGCTCCCGCCCGTTGAGTTCCCGGACCCCATCTACCGGGTGGCGATCAAGCCGGTCGCCAAGAGCGACGAAGACAAACTCGGCCCGGCGCTAGCGAAACTCCTCGAAGAAGATCCGACGTTGCGGTACGTCCGTGACGCCGAACTCCATCAGGAGATCCTGGAGGGCATGGGCGACATCCACCTCGATGCGACGATCGAGAAGCTCAAAACGCGCTTCGGCGTTAGCGTCTCGACGGAAGAGGCCAAAGTTCCGTATCGCGAGACGATCCGCGCGGCCTCCAAGGCCCAAGGTCGGCACAAGCGCCAAACCGGAGGCAAGGGTCAGTATGGCGACTGCTGGATCGAACTCTCCCCGGTCGGTCGAGGCGAAGGATTCTCGTTCGACAACAAGGTTGTCGGCGGCTCGATTCCGAAGAACTTCATTCCGGCCATCGAAAAGGGCATCCGGGAGACGATGGAGCTTGGATTCCTCGCGGGTTTCAAAGTGGTCGATGTGAAGGCGACGGTGTACGACGGTTCGTACCACGACGTCGACTCAAGTGAAATGGCGTTCAAGATCGCGGGATCGCTGGCCTTCAAGGCCGCGGCAGAAAAGGCCAATCCGGTGATCTTGGAGCCGATTCTGGAGCTCGAAGTCGATGTTCCGGATGACACGGTCGGCGACGTAGTCGGCGATCTCAACGGGCGCCGTGGACGCCTGCAAGGCATGGACCCGATCACGGCGGGCAAGACGCGCGTCCGCGCCCAAGTGCCCATGGCGACCATGACCCGATACGCGCTGGACTTGCGCTCGATCACCAAGGGGCGAGGGCGCTTCCGGCAGAACGTATCGCACTATGACGAGCTTCCGCATCCCGAGCAGCAGGCCCTCATGGCCGAGTACCAGAAGCGGCGCTCCGATCACGAGAACGACCACTAGCAGTCTGTTGAATGTTGAATGTCGGATGTGGCTGGATCCCGGATCCCTAGCGACATCCGACATCCGACATCCGACATCGAACATCCCAGATTTCCAATGCACAGCAAGACCGTCTCCGCCTCCCGCGTGATCATGTCGAAGGTCATGGAGCCGACCGACGCCAACTTCCTCGGGAAGGTGTTCGGTGGCTCGATCCTGTCGCTCCTCGACTTGGTGGCCTACGCGACGGCGTCGCGTTTCGCGGGCAACATCTGCGTGACAGCCTCGTTCGATCGAGTCGATTTCCATGAGCCTATCGAGGTGGGTGAACTGGTCATCTGTGAGGGACGCATCTCCTACACGGGTCGAACGTCGCTGGAAGTTACGATCGAGGTGTTCGCCGAGAACATCTACGAGCAGAATCGCCGTCACACGAACACCGCTCGGGTCACGATGGTGGCGATCAAGGAAGGCAAACCCGTCCCAGTGCCCGCGCTGGTGTGCGAGACGCGTGAGGATCGTCTTTCATTTCTAGAGGGACAGCTTCGGCGGACGTATCGAGCCCAGCAGCGCGAGGAACTGGCCGCGCAAGTGGCGGCGCTTCAGAGTCTTTCGGACGAGGATCTGTTGGCGCGGATGCCGGGGTGAGGCGTATGTGGCGTGGGGAATGTGGGATGTGGCTGGAGAACTGGACGTGGATCACCACGCTTGCCTAGGGTTCGTCGCGTATTGCCCCCGAACGTCTATATGTTCGTGCAATGACCCCGGAGGGGTCGCAGAGCTTAGCCCCGGCGTCGCCTCCGGGCGACCCGGGGTAGGCGCCGCCATTTCCCCATGCACCCCGACGGGGTGCCAGATCACATGTACATGCGCGCATGGAGCCGTTGGCGCGCTGGATCCGGAGGGAGTATGAAGTTCCACTCATCTGGCCGACCGTGTCGGTGTTTCTTGGTCTTCTAGCTGCACTCCTAGTTTTCATAGGCAGTATGGGGCAGCCAAGCGCGGCAGGGGTGGTCGTCCCTGTCTTCTCGATTCTCCTCGGATCTACTCCGGCTATGCTTCACGCCCTTAGGAATCGCCATCGGCCAAAGTTGAACTGGCTCGTGGTTGCGGCCAATCGCGGGCAGTTACCTCAAGCTATTGGACCCCGCGCCGAGCAACTCAATGAGGGCGCACTCGACCTCGAGCAGATTGTCAACGCGTTGCGGCAGGACTTCTCAGCCACGATTGATTGTAGGCACCTGAGCGCTCAGGCGAAGGAGCGCTTCCGCCGCGCGTTTGATTTGTCGCTCGGTGCGGCTGCGGGTTACTCGCTCACCCGCGATGGAGCCGAACGGCAAATCGACGCGGACCTCGAATGGCTTCGTCAAGTTCGGCAACATAGCGAGAAGCTCTTGCTCAGCCCCAGTCAATCCGAAGAGAGCCGGGAGCACCTCCACGAGCTTGAGGCCCTGGTTGCGGCCCGGGAAGAGGCGATTGAAGAGCTTGGCTTGCGGGGGTGAGTGTTCTGGCACCCCTCCGGGGTGCGGGTTGGAGGCGATCTGTACCCTTGGTCGACCGGAGTCGACCAAGGGCTAAGGTCTACGACCCCTTCGGGGTCCAACACTCCAACAAGCCAACACGCAAACACGCTAACAAGCCAACCGGCCGAACTATCCGTTCAGCGCTTCTGCGCCGCCGACGACTTCCAAGATCTCCTTGGTGATGTTCGCCTGGCGTTCGCGGTTGGCCTTCAAGGTCAACTGCTGGATCATCTTGCCCGCGTTGTCGGTGGCGCTGGTCATGGCACTCATACGAGCACCGTGCTCCGAGGCCGTCGCCTCCATCAGCGCCTGCCAAACCAGACCCATGAAGTAGCGCGGAAGCAGCGTGTTCAGCACTTCGTCGGCATTCGGCTCGAACTGGTAGTCCGTTGAGCCCTGGCTATCCTCGACGTCCGGTGCCTCGATCGGCAGAAGTTGCACCACCTGAGGAACCTGGCGGATCGCCGAATAGAACTTGGAGTAGCAGATGTACACCGCGTCGACTTCGCCGCTCGTGTACAGCTCCTTGACCTTCTCACCCAGCACCAGCGCATCATCGTATCGAGCGCCCGCCGAAGGGACCGTGTGGGCGTAGATCACGTTGATTCCCCGCTTGGAGAAGAACTGATTGGCCTTGCGCCCGACAGCAAGCATGACCTTCTCGGTCTCGATCGTGCGCAGGAAGTCGCCGCCCTTTCGAAGCAGATTCGTGTTGTAGGAACCGGCAAGGCCACGGTCGGCGGCGATCATGATGAGCGCCACCTTCTTAACCTCGCGCTTCTCCATCAGCGGATGCTCGGGCAGTTCGCCGGCACCGGAAAGCGAGACCATAATCTCGCGAAGCTTGTCGCTGAAGGGCCGAGCCTCCAACACGCGGTCCGTCGCCTTCTTCAGGCGCGCCGCCGCCACCAGCTTCATCGCGCGGGTGATCTGCTGGATATTCTTCGCGGACTTAATCCGCTGACGAATCTGCTTCAGGTTAGCCATGGATGCTTACTTGAACGAGGCCGCGAACTCCTTGCAAGCCGTCGCGAGCGTCTGCTCGTTCTCCTTGCTCAGAGCCTTCGAAGACTTGATGCCTTCGATGATGTCCGGATACTTCTCGTGGACGTACTTCAGCAGGCCCTTCTCGAACGGGGCGACCTGGTCGTTAGACAGTTCGTCGAGCACGCCCGAAGTTCCGGCGTAGATCACAACGATCTGGTCGACAACATCGTACGGCGTGGCGAGATCCTGCTTGAGCAACTCGGTAAGTCGCTGGCCGCGGATGAGCTGCATCTGCGTCGCTCGGTCGAGGTCCGATGCGAACTGGGCGAACGCCTGAACGTCGCGGAACTGGGCCATTTCGAGCTTCACCTTACCGGCGACCTGCTTCATAGCCTTGATCTGCGCGTTTCCACCGACGCGGCTGACCGAGATACCCACGTTCAAAGCGGGGCGGACGCCAGCGAAGAAGAGGTCGGGCTCAAGGTAAATCTGGCCGTCAGTGATGGAAATGACGTTCGTCGGAATGTACGCCGACACGTCACCCGACTGCGTCTCAATGATCGGCAGAGCGGTCAACGAGCCTCCTCCCCTCTCGTCGGAGAGCTTGGCCGCGCGCTCGAGCAAGCGGCTGTGGAGGTAGAAAACGTCACCCGGATACGCTTCACGACCCGGCGGGCGGCGGAGCAGAAGCGACAGCGCGCGATAAGCGACGGCGTGCTTCGAAAGATCATCGTAAACGACCAGCGCGTGGCGGCCATTGTCGCGGAAGAACTCACCGATCGTCGCACCGGCGAACGGCGCGAGATACTGCATGGCGTTCGAGTCCGAAGCGCTGGCGACGACGACGGTGGTGTACTCCATCGCGCCGAACTCCTTCAGCATCTGGACGACGCGAGCGACGTTCGACATCTTCTGGCCGACCGCGACATAGATGCAGTAGACCGGATTCTCGCCGGAGCCGGGAACGTGGGTGTACTTCTGGTTGATGATGGTATCGACGCAGATTTGAGTCTTGCCCGTCTGGCGGTCGCCAATAACGAGCTCGCGCTGGCCGCGGCCAACCGGGATCATCGCGTCGATGGCCTTGATACCGGTCTGGAGAGGCTCCTTAACCGGCTGGCGATCGACAACGCCGGGGGCGTTGATCTCAAGCAGGCGAAACTCTTCGCTGGCGATCGGACCGGCTCCGTCGATGGGCTGGCCGAGCGCGTTGACGACGCGTCCGAGCATGCCGTTTCCGACGGGAATCTGGATGATGCGACCGGTTTCCTTCACCGGGTCGCCTTCCTTGATCGCGTTGGATTCGCCGATCAAGACCGCGCCGATCGAATCCTCTTCGAGGTTCAGGGCCAGACCCATGACGCCGCCGGGGAACTCGAGGAGTTCACCCATTTGGCAGTCGGGCAGGCCGTGCACACGGGCGATACCGTCGCCAACCTGCAAGACGGTCCCGACGTGCTGCGTCTCGACGCCGCGTTCGAACTTCTCCATTTCTTGCTGGAGAATGCTGGTGATTTCATCCGGTCGAATAGCCATGATCGTTTAGTGTTGCTTGAGTAAGTCGTATTTGAGGCGATCCCGGAGGAGGTTCAGCGAACCTCGCACCGTTCCGTCCAAGACGTAGTCGCCGACGGCGACCTTGACACCGCCCATGAGGGCGGGATCGATGCGGAAATCGGGCTCTACGGTCTTTCCGCTTTGCGAGGAAAGTTTGCTGATGAGGGCGGTCTTCTCTGATTCGGTGAGTTCCACCGCCGAAGTGATCACCGCGTAGAGCACGGAACCTCGCTCGCGGCGCATCCGCACATATTCTTCGCGGATGGCGTCGAACTCGCTTTCGCGTCGCTTGTTCAGCATAAGCCGGAGCATCGACATCGAGAGTGCTGTGACACGGTCGGAGAAGAGGCGCTCGGCGATCCGCACTTTGTCGTCGCGGCTGATCCGAGGACTCTGAAGGAACCCTCGGAACTGCGCGTTGTCGGCGGCGAGACTCGAGATCGCGCCGAGATCACTCTCGACGGCTTCGATGACGCCCGCTCGCTCGGCCGCATTGAAGAGCGCCCGCGCATATCGTTTCGCGACGCGACTGTCCATGCTTAGCCGGGCACCTCGACCTTGTCGATGAACTCAGCGATGAGCTTGCGGTTCCGATCGGAGTCCACGTTCTCGCCGAGAATCTTCTCGGTGGCGCCAAGGGTGAGATCGACGACGTGAAGCCTCAGATCGGTGATGACCCGATTCTTCTCGTTCTCGATGTCCGCCTGAGCTTTGTGGAGATACTCATCGGCCCGCGAACGCGCATCGGCCTCGAGTTGACCTCGAAGTTCCTGAGCCTTGCGGATTTCCGACTGAATCTGCTCGCGAGCCGCCGATTCGGTTTCGACGAGACGTCGCTCGTAATCCGAGCGCATCTGCGTCATTTCACTTCGCAGCGATTCCGCTTCGGTGAACGTGCGCTCGAGTTCGGCGGTTCGCCCGCTGATGGCGTCCCCAAGCGGTCCGATGTAGAACGATCGGATCACCGGGAACAGGATCAGCAGCACGCCGATGGCCGAGATGGTCTTACCCGGATCGAGAGAAATGCCTTGTTCAGCGAGCTTCGTGAGGAACTCGATGTGGACATTCTTCGAGACGTAAAACCCGCCCGCCATCATCGCGATGCCGATGACGAGAATCACCGGAAACGGAAGACCTGACGACGATTTCTGATTTGCCATAGGTTTCAAGGAGCGGGCAGGTGCCGAGGAAATCCTCGACCCCTACCCGTTCGCGCGGTTGTGCCCCGTTTAGATCTTGAGCGAGCCGGGGACGACGAAGACGGTGAGCAGGAATACGAGCTCGACGAACGCGAGCGCGATCAGCATCGCCGTCTGGATCTTGCCGATGGCTTCCGGCTGGCGGGACATGCCCTGCATCGCCGAATAGCCGATAAGACCGAGACCAATGGCGACACCGAGGGCGGCGAGGCCGATACCGAGACCAAAAACGTGACCAGTCATTGTTGTTCTATATCCTCCTGATGAGACTCCCAAAGCCTTTCAGCTGGAAACTGTTTGTTAGTGCGCCCCCGCAAGCTCACCGTGGCCGTGCTCATGACCCTCTTCCTCGTGGTGCGTGACGAGCGAAATGTACACGCAGGTGAGAAGGGTGAAGATGAGCGCCTGCACCACGCAGGTGAGCAGTTTGACCGGCAACAAGAAGAAGCCGATCGGGATGTACACGCCCGCGCCCAACTCATTCATGGCAACGACGGCCTGGTGGCCGCCCTCGATGTTGCCGAAGAGTCGCAGCGAGAGCGAAACGTTCTTCATCACCTCGGAGATCAGTTCGATCACGAAGATCATCAACGAGATGAGAACAAGGCCGCCGCCCAGTTTGGGGCCGGCGAAATGGCTAAAGTGGCCCGCAACACCATTTGCCTTCATGCCTTCCCACTGGACATAGCCGATGGAGATGAGCGCGAGGGCGAGGTTGAAGCTGAGGTCTGCGGTCGGGGCGGTCGGGAAGAACAGCGAGACAATGTTCGACACGAAGATGATCATCCAGAGGGCCATGATCAGCGGAATGTACTTCCGGCCATGGCCGCCGATGATGCCCACCGTCATGTTCTCGATGAACAGGTAGAGCTGCTCGGTCCACTGGGTGGTCCACTTCTTGAAGACCCGATTGTTCAGGCCTTGCTTGGCGGAGTTGAGGAAAAGGAAGAGAATGACGACGACGATGCCGAGGTAGACAAAGAGGCCTTCGTAGCTGGCGCCATGTGCACCACCCTCGCCTCCGGCTGCTCCGAGCAGCGTCCCTGCTGTCAACACTTCACCCATACATAAAAACGGGGCGCTAGTCTTGCGACTGCGACCATCCGACCAGCGCGAAGTATACCAAACCCAAACCGATCAAAAAGTGGTTCAGCGCCGTCGGGCCGAGATTGCGCATCGCGAAGCCCAGCAGGATGAGCACCGGGAGCTTGATGAGAAACATCACGACCGTCATGAACGCACCGAATCGGGCTTGAGGCTTGTCGGCCATGGCATTTCCGAGCAGGCGGATGATCAGCCAGAGCGCAAACATGTTGAAGGCAGTGCCGATAAGCCCAGCCGCCATCCCGACCGCCCCCATCGAGCCGCCGATGCCGTAACTTGCCGCAACCGCGAGGAGGCTGCAGATCACCCAGAGCTTCGGATCCTTGATCGCGCGTTTCAATTGTTTTGCCGATTGAGGATTACGAACGCCATCCCGATACCGGCGACCGCGCCGATCATCATGGCGATGCCCTTGGCCGACTCACCGCCGGTGGACTGATCGATGAAGTAGCCGACGGCGTAGCCAAACAACGGCAGGCCGATGATGGTGTACGCGATCGACAGACCGACGCCGAGTCCTCGCGCGCTCTCCCGGTCGCTAGCGAGCTGCCTCTTGGTTTCGCGTTGCTGAGATTCGCGGACGGCCTTGGATTCCTGCACCCGCGCTTCCAGCCGCTTCATCCGCTCATCGAACTCCGCATCGATCTGGTCGCCCTTTGACTCGACCTTGAGTTCGTCTGCTTGGCGCTGGAGTTCCTGCAGACCTTTCTCGATCGGGTCATCCGGCTCCGGCAAATCGTGGCGGTCGTCCGTCATAACGGAAAGGTACCAGTCGCTGGCTGTAGGATGTGGAATGTCGGATGTCGCGGACTCAGCACCACATCCGACATTCAACATCCCACATTCGCCCAACTATGTCCCGCGATCCCCTCGATACCGAAATCCAGTTCCTCAAAGGCGTCGGCCCGAAGCTCGCGCCGTTGTTCAACAAGGTCGGCATCAAGACGGTCCGCGATGTGCTGTATCACCTCCCGCGGCGCTACGAAGACCGCAGCCATTTACCTCCCTTATCCTCACTCCGTCCCGGAGACTGGGCAACGGTCCGTGGGCGGCTGACTGGCGTCGACGCCCGGCCCATCAGCGGCGGGCGGGTGATCATCAAGGCGATGCTCTCGGACGGAAAGTCGGGCATCCAGTTGGTGTGGTTCAACCAGCCGTGGGTGCGCAAGAAGCTGGAGGCCTACAAAGGCGAACTCATCGCCTATGGCCAAGTCAAGGAGGGCTCGACCTGGCTGGAGATGGCCTCCCCCGAATACGAGCTCATCGACGAAGATGGGGGCGAGGCCTTCGCCCGCATCACGCCGGTGTATCCGCTGACCGAAGGTCTGGGCCAGCTCTTCGTCCGACGCGCGGCGGCCTCCGCGCTCGACAACTATCTCGGCCATGTCGTCGATCCGCTGCCCGAGAACCTGCGCCGTCGGTATGAGTTGCCTCCGCTGGATTGGTGCCTGCAAGCGATCCACCGGCCGCAGAGCGACGACGACCGCAAGGCGGCTCGCCGTCGCCTGGTGTTTGAGGAGTTCTTCGTGATGCAAATGGCGCTCGCCATGCAGCGCGCGGAGACCCATCAGGAGCCGGGAATCGCCTTTGTGATTCCTGAGTCGATCGACGAAGAGTTGGCGGCAATGCTTCCCTTCACGCTTACCGGAGCGCAGCAGCGGGTCGTGAGTGAGATCTTCGACGACCTCCGCCGCCCCGAACCGATGAACAGGCTGGTGCAAGGGGACGTCGGTTCGGGCAAGACGGCGGTCGCCGCGTGCGCGATGCTCGCGGTGGTGCGATCGGGATATCAGGCGTGCCTGATGGCTCCCACCGAGATCCTCGCCGAGCAGCACGCGATCAATTTGCGAAACATGCTGGAACCGCAGGGCATCACGGTGGCCGTGTTGGTCGGCAAGATGACCGCCGCCCAAAAGAAGAAGGTGTACGAGCAGGTTCGATCGGGCGAGGCTCAGGTGGCGGTCGGAACGCACGCTTTGATTCAAGAGGGCGTCGAGTTCTCCCACCTCGGACTTGCGATTATCGATGAGCAGCATCGGTTCGGCGTGTTGCAGCGGGCGGCGCTGCGGGCGAAGGGGCTGGGCAACCCGGACGTGCTCGTCATGACCGCGACCCCGATCCCACGAACGCTGACGATGGCGCTCTACGGGGATCTCGACCTGAGCATCATCGACGAGTTGCCGCCGGGGCGTACTCCGGTCAAGACCCACTGGCGCCCCGCCGTGGATCGGCCCAGGGTCTATGAGACCGTTCAGGAACTGGTCGCGCTCGGCCAACAAGCGTATGTGGTGTGTCCGCTGGTTGCCGACTCCGACAAGATGCAGGCCCAGGCCGCCGAAGACCTCTACTACCGCCTGACCCAATCGGTCTTCTCCAATCTGAGAGTCGGGTTGCTCCACGGCCAGTTGAAGTCCGCCGAGAAGGAGGCGACGATGGAGGCCTTTCGTCGCCACGAGCTGGACGTGCTGGTGAGCACGACCGTGATCGAGGTGGGCGTGGACGTTCCCAACGCGTCGGTGATGATTATCGAGGACGCGAATCGGTTTGGGTTGAGCCAGCTGCACCAGTTGCGGGGACGTGTCGGACGTGGCGCCGCCCAGAGCTTCTGCATCTTGATCGCCGATGCGAAGAACGACGAAGCGCAGCGCCGGATGGAGATCATGGTGGCGACCTCGGACGGATTCAAGATCGCCGAGGAGGACTTGAAGCTGCGCGGTCCTGGCGAGGTTGCGGGAACCCGCCAGCACGGCAACCTCGACCTGAAGATCGCGGACTTGATCCTGGATGGCCGCCTCCTCGAGGAAGCGCGGGGGGCCGCGATGAAGCTGGCGGCTTACGATCCGTTCCTGGAGAAACCGACCTATCAGCTATTGCGGGGCAAGGTGCTGGAGTGGCGGGCCAAGATCAACTCGATGCCGGTGGCCTGAACCCTCACCTGACCAAGTAACATAGGCCCCATGAGCGAACCCCAGAAGGTTCTTGTCGGCTACAGCGACCGCGAGGTCAATCTCCTTGCCAAATACGGCAACCGTCACGGCTTGATCGCGGGCGCGACGGGCACCGGCAAGACCGTCACCCTGCAGACCCTCGCCGAAGGGTTCAGCGACCTCGGCACCCCCGTGTTCATGGCCGACGTCAAGGGCGACCTGAGTGGCCTTTGCCAAGCCGGCGGCGGCAACCCGAAGGTCGAAGCCCGGCTCGAGCAACTTGGGTTGACGGGTTCGCGGACCCACACTGATTACCCGGTGGTGTTCTGGGACCTCTGGGGCCAGCAGGGCCACCCGATCCGAACCACGATTTCCGAGATGGGGCCGTTGCTTCTCGCGCGGCTGATGAACCTGAACGATGTTCAAGAGGGTGTTCTCAATCTGGCGTTCAAGCTTGCCGACGATCAGGGGTTGCTCCTGCTCGACCTGAAGGACCTGCGCTCGATGCTCACCTACGTCGCAGAGAATGCCAGCCAGTTGACCAAGACCTACGGCAACGTCAGCGCCGCGACCGTCGGCACGATCCAGCGCAATCTGCTCGTGCTCGAAGAGCAAGGCGCCGACAAGTTCTTCGGCGAACCCGCGCTCGAGCTCAACGACTTGATGCGGACCACGACGAGCGGCCGCGGCTACATCAACATCCTCGCCGCTGACAAGCTGATGCAGAATCCGCGGCTCTACAGCACCTTCCTGCTGTGGCTGCTCTCCGAATTGTTCGAGGAACTCCCGGAAGTCGGCGATCCCGATCACCCAAAGCTCGTGTTCTTCTTCGACGAAGCCCACCTGCTCTTCAGCGACGCGCCTCCCGCGCTGGTTCAGAAAGTCGAGCAGGTGGTGAGACTGATCCGTTCAAAGGGTGTCGGCGTCTACTGGATCTCGCAAAATCCGCTCGACATTCCCGACACGGTGCTCGGCCAGTTGGGCAACCGCGTGCAACACGCGCTCCGCGCCTTCACCCCACGCGACCAGAAGGCCGTCGCTTCGGCGGCGGATACCTTCCGCGTCAATCCGAAGTTTTCGACCGCCGAGACGATCACGACGATGGGCGTCGGCGTCGCGCTCGTCTCCTGCCTCGAAGACGGCGGCGTGCCGATGGAGGTCCAAGAGACGTTCGTGGTTCCTCCGATGTCGCGGATTGGCCCGTGCGACGCGACGGTTCGGCAAGACACGTTCAACTCCAGCCCGGTGGGGGGCAAGTACGACAAGACCGTGGATCGCGAGTCGGCTTACGAGATCCTGAAGGCCAAGGCGGAAAAGGCAGCCGCCGCTGTCGCCGAGGAGCAAGAAGCCATTGCCGCCGAGAAGCAGGCGAAGGCCGAAGCCAAGGCACAGGCTGCACCTGCGCGACGTGGCGATTCGATGGTCGAGGCCATGGCGAAATCGGTGCTCCGCTCGGCCGGGTCGCAGATCGGGCGATCGCTTGTTCGAGGCGTACTCGGGGGATTGCTCAAGCCGACCCGCCGCCGATAGTCGATGCTCTACATCTTGTACGGCCTGCTGGCCGTGTTGTCCGCGATCATCGTGGCCGCCGAAATGGCGACCTACTCGACTCGGCGCGAACGTTTGCTAGACCTTGCCGAGAAAGGCGACCGACGGGCGAAGTTGGCAGTCGTGTACTTGCGCGCGCCGCGTTGGTATCTCGCCGGATCGCAGCTTGCGATCACGCTCACCTCGACGGTGATGGGATTGCTATCCAGCCAGCTTTTCAGCCAACCCTTGACCGAGTGGTTTGTCAAAAAGGGACTCGACGCCAACACCGCCCAATCCGCCGGCTTTTGGACGGCGACCGTGGCCCTGACGTTGCTGCTGACGGTGTTCGTCAACCTGCTGTCCAAGCGGATCGCCTTCGCCTACGCCGACGCGACCGCCATGCTCTTTGCCCACGTAGCGTGGATCTGGATCAAGGCCACCGGGCCCATCTTAAAGGTGCTTAACTGGACGGTCGACGGTTGGGCCAAGGTGCTGAGATTGCGTGATACGGGCGACAGTGACATCACCGAGCGTGATGTACTGACTCTATTGCGCGAGGGCCGTCGCGACAAGCTCATCGATTCCAGCGAGTTCGAGATTGTACGCAATGCCCTGGCGCTGAGCGATCGGAAGATCACCGAAGTGATGACGCCTCGGAACCAGATTGCCTGGATCGACTTGAACTCGAACGATCCCTCTCACCTAGCCACGCGGCTTAAGGTCGATCGTTCGCAGATTCCCGTTGCGGAGGGGAATCTGGACAACATCGTCGGCTACGTCAAAGTCCGCGAGCTTCTGGTCGCTTATCCCAGTCCGACACTCGAGAACGTCCGCGCTTGCCTCATGCCCTGCATGAGGATTCCCAAGTCAGCGACCGCGCTTCAGACGCTGAACACGCTCCGAGACTCGAAAGCGCGCCTGGCGTTCATCGGCGACGATCACGGCCATATCATCGGACTGGCGTCGCTCAACGATCTCGTCGAGTTGGTCTTGGGTGAGATCGTGTCGATCCACTAGCTAGCGCCGCTTTCGCTTCGCGATCGCCAGCCCGATCGTGACCCCCGCTCCATCGAACAGCAAATCGATCGGAGTCCCGTACCGCGTGTTGATGGTCGACTGGCGAATCTCGTCGAACACACCGTGGGTCAGAGCGAAGACCGCAGCTAGAATCGCCGCGTACTTATAGCCCCGGGCGGCTCGGTAGAGGCAGAACGCCATCACCCCGTAAAACACCACATGGACAGATTTTCGGAAGGTCCAAACGATCGCTTCGACGACCTCGGGCGAGAAGTAGTCGGACAGCCATCCGCGCATGGGGGTCGCGCTGCCCGCGTTGCCGCTGACGTAGGCGATCAACGCCCCCATGGCTAGCGCCGCCAATAGGAAGGTGCCACGGCGAATCCGTTCTTCGCCCAGCTGCTTGAGCGTTATGCCCCCCGCAATGAGGATCGCGCCGATCAATCCGATTCTCGTGACCCCCACTACGGTCTGCATTCGCTCTGAAACTTCGAGGGGTTCAAAGGACCGCAGGTACGCGAACGCGAACAGGGCCGCGTAGGTCACCGTGCCGGCAACCGCCGACACCTCGAGAGCGGGCACCCGCATCAGCAAGGAACCTACGATCAGGGCCATCGCAACCACCGGCCAAACCGGAATATCGATGGCGTTCATGGCGAGGCCATAGGCCGCCGTCCCGATGAAGCCGACCAAGAACCACGCTACGAGCCTCATGTGGGAACGCCGAAACGAAAGTGATCGGAGAGGGATTCGCAGGCGGCATGGTGGGTCCAATCCAGCGTGATCGGGGTTACCGAGGCAAAGCCATCGGATACCGCCTGAACATCGGTCCCAGGCTGGTTCCGATCCATGACCACGACACCCCCCTGCCAGTAGTAGGGCCGATTCCAAGGATCATGGCGAACCTCGACGCGATCTTCGTAAACCCGCTTACCCATGCCGGCGATCCGGGTTCCTCGCAACTCAATCGGTGCGATCGACGGGATGTTCACATTGAGGAAGGTCAACTCGGGAAGCGGAGCGGTCACGAGGAGTTCCCAGTTCTCGCGCAACCACTGCTTCCCGGTCTCATAGTGGATGGGAGCCCCGGAGACGAAGCTCGCCATGGAGAGGGCGACCGACCTGATGCCGTTGATGCAGCCCTCCATGGCTCCGGCCACCGTGCCAGAGTAAGTCACATCGAAGCCGAGGTTGGGCCCGTTGTTGAAGCCGCTCAGCACCAGGTCGCAGCCATCGGGCCAGAGTACGGTGAGGGCGATGTTCACACAGTCGACGGGTACGCCGTTGACTTCGAGGGCCTCGTGGCCGAGCGATGTTACGGGACGTGCTCGGAGTGGGTCATGCAAGGTCATCGCGTGGCCACACGCGCTGCGCTCCCGGTCGGGGGCCACGACCTTCACCGAGCCAAAGTCCTGAGCGACTTCGACGAGCGCCCTCAACCCCTCCGCCTGGATTCCGTCGTCATTGGTGATGAGGATGCGCATCCCGTAAGGTGTACCCGCGCAAGCCCCAAGGATTCTTGCGGGGATCGGCCCCGTCGGATTACCAGGTTTGGGTTCCCGGCTCTTTTCGCCTCACGCCTCATCGTGTACCATGTTGGGGAGAGGGCTTCATGCAGTACAAGATTGCTTCCATTGTTTTCGGTCTCGCCGTAGCGGGCAGCGCTTCCGCGATTACATTCTCGAACGTGACGTTTCAGGCTCCGCCGCTTTCGGACGGTGCCACCTTCAACACGTCGGGCAACTCGATCAGCTTCTTCTTGCCGAACGCAATCGTCGGCGACCCGGTGGATCCTCTCCGTGCCGGTAACGTGAACATCCAGTACGACGCATTTTCGGCGGCTCCGGCCTTCGCGGCTGAAGTGGGTGTCAACTTGGGCGTTGCTCTCTCGGGCTCGGGAACGGTTTCGTTCATTGAGCAAATCTTCGAGCTCGATGCCATCGGCAACGAGATCGGCGGCCCGATCGGTACGGTCAACCACGTCTTTCTGCCCGGCGGCGCCACGAACTGGAGCGGCACGATCACGTTTGACCGACAGGTGGAGCGATTCCGGTCGAAGAAGTTCTTCAACCTCTCGGCGGTCGACACCGTTGACTTCGACCTCGCCGCGATCGGCTTGGTCAACCAGAGCATCCAGGTTGTCCCCGAGCCCGCAAGTATGGCCGCAATCGGCCTTGGCGTCGCCGCGCTGCTGCGCCGAAAAAGAAAGAACTAGCTTCAGTTTCGACTCTCTTCGATCGGGGGAAGCGGGATCGCTTCCCCCGATCTCTTGTCAGACCCCGGACCAGCCGATATTGTCTCATCGGGATTTTCAAGCTAGAAATGCGGGGATTTTGAACTTCAAGGCAACTTTGGCATTCAGATTGCCATAGGACTAGGCAGGGATTGGCATATGAAGAATTTTAGGTTCCTTTCTATTGGTATCGCGCTCGCTTCGGTGTCGACCGCGCACGCTACTTCGTTCTCAAACGTCAACATTCAGGCTCCTCCGCTTTCCACCGGCGCGACGTGGACTTCGTTGGGCAACTCGGTCAGCTTCTTTCTGCCGAACGCGATTGTCGGCGACCCCGTCAACCCGCTTCGCGCTGGCACGCTGAACATCCAGTACGATGCCCATACTCCCGGTCCCGCCGTTGCCAATGAGGTCGGTGTCAACCTGGGTGCCGCCCTCTCGGGCTCGGGGACGATCTTCTTCCAGGAGCAGGTTTTTGAGCTCGACATCAACGGAAACGAAGTCGCGGGTGGTCCCATCGGCGTGATCACCCACACGTTCAACCCGGGTGGTCCCACCACTTGGTCGGGAACGATCAACTTCAGCCGCTCCGTCGAGCGATTGCGCGCCAAGAAGTTCTTCACGATGTCGGCCACCGACACCGAGGTGTTTGACCTCGCGTCCATCGGCCTCGTCAATCAGAACATTCAAGTCGTTCCTGAGCCCGCCACTATGGCCGCAGTTGGTCTCGGCGTGGCCGCTCTGATGCGCCGCCGCAAGCGAAGCTAGTCCCTCCGCTCGTCCCGCAAAGAGAGCGCACCCCCTTTGGGTTCGCTCTCTTTTTGCATTGCTACCCGCCCGCCGCGTAGGTAATCAGCGACACTTCACGCGCCCCTCGTTCAAGCAAGGTCTTCGCGCATTCAAGGGCGGTCCCGCCGCTCGTCGTCACGTCGTCGAGCAAGAGGATCGACTGTCGATTCACTCGATCATCGGCCACGAAGGCACCTTGGAGATTGTTGAGCCGCTCGTCGGTGCTAAGTCCCACTTGGGGTCGAGTCGGTCGAGTGCGCCGAAGCAACTCGGGTTGGACTCTTGTGAACGCCTCGGCGAGCAGCTCGGCTTGATTGAAACCCCGTAGGCATCGGCGAGTCCAGTGAATCGGCACCGGGACTACGGCATCGACCTGGTCGAGCCCGGTCCGATCGGCCAACTCCGCCATCTGCTGACTCATGAGTGCCGCGTGGGAAGTCACCCGGTCGTACTTGAGCCGCCGGACCGCCTGCGCCGCACGGCCCGTGTAGTCGAGATACGCGACCCGACGCGTGAGTGGACCCTCCGATAGTGGAGACTCGTGCTGTAAGGGCTCCATCTCCGCGGCGCACCGCTCGCAGATCGCCGCATCGCCGCTTCGCGCGCAGAGGGCGCACTTGGTCGGATAGAAGATGCCCAGCCAGTCCATTTCCGCACTAGAACAGTTGCTCGATCAGCAACTGACTCGCAGTATCGAGCCGGCTATAGTCCTCGATCTCGAACCGCTGGCCGTCGACGCTCTGGATCAAGAAGCGGCCCGGGGCAATCTCCGACGAGGAGTCACGCCAGTTACGCACATAGAACTGAATCGGACCACGTGAGGTCAGCACGTCGAACGTCCATAGGCCGCCCTCTTGCTTCACGGAGTTCAGCTTCAGAACCTTTGGCGTGAAGTAGCGCCAGTCGATTTCCTGTTCGGCGACGTGGCGCGACGCGTGATCGAGTTCATCCAGCGACTTTAAGATGCCGACTTCTTTGCCTTCACCGTCTTGAAGCGAGAAGTATAGATCGGGGTGGGACAGCGGAAACACCCGTCGAAGGCGTGCGCCGAGTACACACCGATCGCCTTCGATGATCGCCCGCATATCCGAGGCCCCATCGGGTCGGTCCAAAGTAAGGCTGCTGCCTTCCAAATAGCGAAGATCGAGGTATTCCATGTTCAACAAAAACAAATCTGGCGTCACGAACCCTTTAACGCACGTCATATCGTATCATAAGGAGCGATAGGAGTTTAGAACGATGAGAGGATCCAATCCGACATTACGGGAAGATGTATTTCACCGCGTAGCCGTTACGGGGCATGACTCGTCGGCCACCATGACCGTCAATGGCGTGATCATGAAGTCGGCCCTGTTGCTGCTCTTCTTACTGGCGGGCGCGTCGTACACGTGGTACATGGTCGCTTCGAACCCGGCCCAGCCCGAAGTTTGGATGCCATGGTTGCTCGGCTCTCTAGTCGTTGGCTTCATTCTTGGCCTCGTGATCTCGTTCGTGCCGAGAACCGCGGCGTTCTTGTCACCCGTGTATGCCGTGGCGCAAGGCGTCTTCCTGGGCGCTCTTTCGTCGATGCTGAATCAGCGTTACGAAGGCATCGCCCTCATGGCCGTAGCGCTAACCATGGGCGTGTTCGTTTCGATGTTGCTGGCGTATCGGGCCGGCCTCATCAAAGCGACTGAGAAGTTCAAGTCGGTAGTGATCGCGTGCACGCTAGGCATTGCGGTGACCTACGGACTTACGCTGTTGCTCGGGCTTTTTGGGGTGCAGGTGCCGTACATCCACAGTTCCGGGCCGATCGGCATTGTGTTCTCGCTGTTCTGTATCACGATCGCCTCGCTCAACCTAATCATCGACTTCGATTTCATCGAGCAAATGCAGGCGCTGGGCGCTCCCAAGGCAACCGAGTGGTACGCCTCATTCGGCCTGTTGGTCACGGTCGTGTGGCTCTACATCGAGATTCTTCGGCTACTCGCCAAGCTCCGACGCTAGTCGGGGCACCAGCCGAATCGCGACATGTCTACCCGTCCCTCGTGGACGGGTATTCCTTCTTTTAGGAGCAGGTTTTCCTGCTCTCGAGCGAGGGCAGGGTCACGCTTGTGGACCGGAAGGTCACCCGTTTTGGCGACCACGCGCCACCATGGAACATCGGGCGGACACGCCGCCATCCACCGCCCCACGAGGTATCCGCTCACCGGTTGCGAAAGGGCATGTCCCAAATCGCCATAGGCGACACACCTTCCCGGGGGGACGCGCCGTACCCAGTCGTAGAGCTCTTGGACGAGTTCACTGGCCATTTCAGGAGGTGGGCACGTCCGAGGTCTCTCGAATGCTGCCCGCGACATGGAACCGCAGGTTGGGTTCGTTCTTGTTGAACTTCGCTTTCACCCAGCCGGTCTCGACCATCGCCTCAAGGACTTCTAGCGCTTGCCCGACCCCCTGCTCGTTTCCTTGGTACATCGACCTCAGTTCGGCCAAGAAGGGGCGTGCCTTATGCGTCTTGCCGAGCGCGTGGGTGACCACCCGGTAAAGCCCATGCATGGGCAACGCCTTGCCATCCTTACGGTAGCAGAGCACGGGTAGTACGCGGCCATCGCTATAGACCGGGATCGGGACCCGCTCGGCGCCGTGAATGTCCAAGCGAAACTCGTTGAACTCGTTGATCTTCCAGTCGTTCTGACCGGGGAAGAACTTGGAGGCGAACTCCTTGATCGCGGCCACGCTGAAGACCCCCACCGAAGCCAAACCCGGGTCGTCCTGGGCAAATCCACCGGTGCCCAGCCAACGGAACGCCTGGCCGGGATCGAGTTCCAATCCACTGGCCTTCGCGATCTCCGTGGTGTACTGCTGAAGGTCGGTGAAGATGCCGTTCCCCGCGTACCAGAAGTTAGCAAAACGGATGTGCTGCCCAATCCGCGACTTTTGGTTCTCTTCGTAGCTGGCTTTCAGCCAGTCGGCAGGCTGCTCGCCCCGCTCAAGTTCGATCAAGCTGAACGCAGCCTCTCGCGCGCCGGTCATCGCTAGGGTCAAGCCCGCGGAGAGAATCGGATCGGCAAACCCTGCGCACTCACCGACCATGAACCAGTTGTCGCCGGTTAAGCGATCGCAGATGTGGGACCAATCTTTGGTCGCTTCGAGCTTGCCCTCCGGCGTTGCGTTTTCGACAAGCCGCCGGATGGTGGGTTCGGCGTCGATCGCCTTGCGATACAGCTCTTCCTTGTCCAAGCCACAAGACTTGTAATACTCCGCGGGCACGACCAGGCCCAGGCTGGTGCGGGTCGGGCTGATCGGGATGAACCACAGCCAGCCGAACTCGACGCTCATGACCAGGATGCGCGTTCCGCCGGTCCCCAGCGATACCGCCCACTCGGCGTTCTGCCAGTAATCCCAAATGGCGATGTTCTTCAACGACGGCGGCTCCTCGGCGCCGATGTCCAACTTACGCCGCAGGAAACCGGCATTGCCCGTGCAGTCGAGCACATAGTCCGGGGTGAGTTCCTCCCCATTAGCGAGTTGGACCGACGCGACTCGGTCGCCGTCCATGATCACGTCTTTAACCGCCGTCTGTTCGCGTATCGTCGCACCAAGTTCGGCGGCGTGATCCAAAAGGATCTTGTCAAAGACCGAGCGATCCACCTGGAACGCGGTGAACTTCCGTTGTCCCTTGAACCGCCCCGGCCGAGGCTTATCCATAAACTCCTCGTGGCCCAGGAAGCTGAAATCCCACAGCTTGTCGGACTGCCCCCAGCGAAACGTCGCGCCGATCTTGATCGGAAAGTCGGCTTCCTCGACCTTGTCCCAGGCTCCCATCTCGTCGAGCAGGTAGCACACGGGCGGCAGCAGACTCTCGCCAATATGGTCGCGAGGAAACTTCTCGCGCTCCAATACGGTCACGCTCCAATCGGGCGCGAAACGGCGCAGATAAATCGCCGCCGTGGACCCGGCGGGCCCCCCACCAAGAATGCAAACCTTAGGCATCGACCATACGATAACACATGTTTTCTCCCCATGCCACGGGTATGGTGCGAGGATGATCGTTGAAGTCGTCGGCTGTTCTGTCGAAGATGCCCTTGCCATCGAGCGCGCCGGTGCGGACCGCATCGAACTCTGCGCCGGAATCATCGCCGGAGGAGTCACGCCCTCAACCGGGTTGCTGCGCGCCGTCAAGGCCGAGTGCTCCCTCCCGGTCATGGCCATGATCCGCCCTCGCGAAGGTGGCTTCTGCTACTCAGAAACTGAGTACACGACCATGGAGCGCGAACTCGACGAGCTGGTTAGCGCAGGCGCCGATGGAGTGGTCTTTGGCATCCTCCTCGCCGACGGCTCGATCGACCAGCCAAGGATGGAGAAGTTGCGCCAGCGGGCCTTGGGCCTACCGGTTATGTGCCACCGTGCCTTCGACGTCACACCCAACCCACTGGACGCGATCGACGCGCTCGTCGATGCGGGCATCGACCGTGTCCTCAGCAGCGGCCAGGCAAGCGAGATCTTGGCGGGTCTCCCTACGCTGCGCCGAATCCTGGATCATGCCGCGGATCGGATTGCCGTCCAACCGTGCGAGGGCATTCGGGCGCATAACGTCTCGCTCGTTGTCGAGGCGCTTGCCCCCAGATGCATCCATTTCGGCCCGTTTCGGGAAGCCCTCGATCCCACATCTCGACTCGGAACCGAGGTTGACTACGGCCATCACATGGTGGTCGATGAGCTAGCAATCCGTGCCGTTGTAGACCTGATTCGGGCCTAGGGCCCGGCATTTGCGCTGGCTCTCGGTCGCGACATCATCGAATGGCCCGCGTTCTGCAGATTCTCGCTAGTGTTCGTTAAGCGAGATTCATTCATGAAGAAAGCGGCACTTATCAGTATTCTCGGTCTAGCGGTTGTGGGCATGTCGAGCGCCCAATCGCGAAGTTCGTTCTCGATTCCGACGACTTGGACCGGCATCATCATCGAAGGCACGGGTCCGAACACCTGGAACCTCGCCCTCAACGGCGCTCCGACGATCACGTGGAATGGAAACACCTACGACGTCACCGATGTCTTCGGCTTCTGGCTCCTCGACAACAATGACGACATGTCGGCCCAGGGCCAGAACTCTGGCGTTTGGAACTACAACGAGAACTACTCGGGAACCGGTGGAATCGCGGGTTACAAGACGAATCCGAACAAAGGCGTCACCGTCGGCAACTCCCGGGACTTCACGTTCACCCAAGTGAGCGGCAGCGCCGAGACCTTCGGCATCCACGCTCGGGTTTCACTCAACAACGTGGTCGAGACCTTCTACTTCGAAGGCGACTTCGAGGACCCCGCGACGGTTCCTGAACCCGCAACCTTGGCCGTCCTCGGTATCGGCGCCGCCGCTGTCGCCCGCCGACGACGCAACAAACGATAAGCTACGATCAGCTCTGAACACTCCTGTTTGCGGGCCGGCATTGCCGGCCCGCTTCAGTTTAAATGTCTAATTTTTACCAACGAAACATCGCGTCATCGATGCCTTTGTTGATCGCCATTCGCTGATATTCGGTCACGCCGGCGACCTTATCCTCGACGTTCTTCACCGTGCACTTGGTCGGGAACCACACCCCGCCTTCGTTCTTGGGATTCTCGTAGATGAAGGTGGCCAACTGGAGCCCCTCCTGGTTGAACCATGCCCGGCGGGTGATGAATTTCTTATCCTTGTCGACCCAAACGCGATGGCGACTGTTATCGTTCTTCGAGTAGGTGATGTCAAAAATCCAGTTGCCCGACTCGCGATCCGTTCGGACGAACTTCGCGACGAACAAGTCCTCAAAGAGTGATGGGGTGAGGATGCCGAAATCGAGCGTCGTCTGTCGCTTGCCCGGCGCCTTCGAGACGTCATCGACGCCCTTCAACTTGTTGTCGACGTTGTAGTGCTTTTTCGCGCCATTGATGATGTACAGCAACTTGGCATCTTCGACAACCGCCTCCAATCGCATCTTGAACGGCTCTTTCACCCGGGCAGTGGTGGTGGTGAAGCGATACGAGTAGGCGAAGTCGCCGTTGATCTTCTTGAGCTCGGCTTGGTTGCCCCGAACGACCTTCGCGACGAAGAACGCATCACGGAAGTTCTTCTGCACGATATCGTTCCAATCCGGGTTGGCTTGACCGGCGAGAGCGACGGCGGCGAGGGTTGTCAGATGCAGCATTGTGTTCGGTGTAACTCCTGTTCTCGTGAAAGTGCGGGGTGAGTCCCCTTATCAAGACGTCAGTTTTGAGTCACGGGATTCCCGAGCGGGTCCTTCGGGCCGTGTAAACTCCATCCTTCGTGACGCACGACCCGCTTCAGCGTTACCAGATTCGTCGCCACGCGGCTCAAAGCCGCCGCGAGCGGTTGCGTCCGATGACCCCGAGCGAAGTGGTCGAACTGGCGCTCGAAGCGTATCGAAACTCTGCCCGGACCTTGCTTGCCGCATCGGCACCCGCCTCGCTGCTGGGACTCGCGGGTTTTATGTTCTTCTGGTCCTACGCGTTTCCCCTGTTCTGGTCGACGCGGAATCCGGACGACACGCGAGCCCAGATCGGTGAGGCAGTCGGCGCGATGGGCCTCGCGATCTTTGTCGCGGCTCCCGTGGCGCTCTACGGCGCGGCTTATGTCGCGGCGCTCACCACGCATATCGTGAGTGACTTTATGGCGGGCAGTTTGCCCAACGCGGCGGCCGCCCAAGCCGCGGCGCGCCGGGCGACTCCGGTGCTGCTGCGACTGCTTCTGCGCCAAGTCGCGACGGCGGGTGTGTTCTTCGTCATCGCCATCGGACTGCTGTTCGTCAGTGCGCTCACCAGTGAAGGGAACGAGAGTTTTGGCATGGCCGCCCTCACCGCCGGGATTGCGGTCGTGACGTTCGCTTTCGCGATCGCGTTTGCGCCAGCGGTCATGGTGAGAGACGCCCTGGTTCCGGCGGCAGCGGTGATCGAGAACCTGCCCCCTCGGGATGCCATTAGGCGTGGGCGTAGTCTCATCGGCTCGAGCGTGGGCGCGCCCCTGATCGCGATGCTGCTCATCGCCTTCTTGTTTGGGGTTTTTGGCTGGGGCTTGTTCTCCCTGGATGCCCAACTGGGCATCGGCCAGTGGGTGGCCAACACGTTCGTCGGGGCTGCGGCCCACGACATCGTCGCGGCGACCTTCGCCTACATTCCGTGGTATCTGGTTATCTGGGTTTCGGTGCCGATGTGGAGCACCGTTTGCACCATTCTCTACTTCGAGCGGCGCGTGAGCCGGGAGGGATATGACATTGAAGTGTTGGCGCAAGAGGTTTGGCGCAATACTCCTGGTCATCGTTTCCAGCTGTAGCGCGCTCGCCCAGGAATCCGCGACGGAACTGGAGGAGCGGGTCGCCAACTTGCGCGACCAACAGCTGCGGCAAGCGGTCCGTGAGTCTCTCTCGGAGACCGATCCTCTGCTTCCGCTTCTCGACGACCTCGATGCAGAGAAGATTCGTCGTGCGGTCCGAGACCGGGCCGCTGCCGAACGAGCCGCTCAGGGGTTAGATCCGTCTTACCGGGAAGCGGCTCAGCAAGAGAAGCGCTCGTCGCCCCTCTATCGCGACAGCGGAGCCCGCGAAGGTTCGAACTGGATCGCCCAAGCGTTTGAAGCGATCGCGCGGTGGCTCCAACGGGATCGCGCATCCCGAACACCCAACATCAACCCTCCGATGTTTGGCGGCCTTGGCCAAGGGCTCATCTATGTGGTTTGGGGCATCCTGTTCGGGCTCCTAGCCGCCTTCTTGTACTTCGCATTCCGCCACTTCTCGTGGCGGTCGCAGCTTCGCCGAAGGGCGCGGGCGATCCTCGACGACGACGAGCCCGACTACTCGCTCGATGAGTGGCTGCAGAAAGCTGACGAACTCGAGGCGCAGGGTCGCTATCGTGAGGCTGTCCGTGCCCTGTACTTGGCCTGCCTCATCCGATTCGATGAGGCACGTGTCGCCCGGTTTGTGCGCGGCGAGACGAACTGGGAACACTTCCGGCGCATCGAGCAAAGTCCGCTTCGACCCGATGGGCTGAACTTCCGCCCGGCAACTCTGGCGTTTGATCGAGTTTGGTACGGCATGGATGTTCGCGGACGCGAGGATGTCCAGGCGTTTCGCACTTGGTACGTCGAGATCACCGAACTGACGCGGAGGAAGGCGGCGTGAGACGCATCGTCCGGGGTATGCCGGTCGGAATCTGGGTACTGCTGGGCATCCTGGCGCTGGCCGCCACCATGCTCACGCTGGCCCAAAGCAACGCCGAGACACGGCCTAGCGCCGGCAGTGCGGCCCCGAGCGGACTAAGAATCTTTGCCACCCTCGCCCGATCGGCCGGGTTCGATCTTGACTCCACGCGCGATCCGCTTCCCCGTTTTGACCAGCGCGACGTCCCCGTCGTGGTGCTGATCGAGACGGCCTCCGTGTCGGATTGGATCGCCGAGTTCGAGCAAAGTGAGGAAGAGAAGGCGTTTGAAGAGCACGTGCTCACCTTCGTGCGGGAAGGCGGCACCGCGATCGTCGGCCGGCTCTCGGGCAACTTCCGAAAGGCCTCGATCGATGCGCGAAAGCGTACTCGCGCCGTCGCAGCAGATGGTAAGACGTCGGCCGAAGTCTCTGTACCGACCGTCTTACCTGACCTCTGGGTAAGCGACAAGTCGCTGATCTCCAGAGTCTGGCAAACAGAGGGCGGCGCACCCTACTTGGACGTTGCCTCCGTCGGCAAGGGCCGGCTGATCGTGCTTCACGACTGGCTTCCCGCCACGAATCGCTTCATCACGGAGGCCGATCACGCGCCCATCCTGTTGGGCGCGCTGCAGAAACTCACTCCGCCCGACTCCCGGTTACGGTTCTTGGAGGCGGCATGGGGCAACGTGCAGGAGCCCGGGATCCTCGACCGCCTAGGGCCTGGCTACGCTGCCGGATGGGGCCAGATCATCGTCTGCCTGATTGTGGTTGCGTACTCGCTTGGCCGGGGATTTGGACTCGCACCATTGGTCCGCCCACGACAGCGGGGTCAGCGCGACTTGGTCGAGGCAACGGCCGGGTTCTATCGCCGCGCCAATGCGACGGACGTGGCGCTCAAAGCCGCTCTCGCCGACGCGCGTCATAAAATTCTGAGCGAGCTTAAGCTGGCCCGAGGCACGGAGTGGGCGGTGTGGAGCGAGCGAGTTCCCGAGCCGCTGCGTCACATTTATCGCGAGGTCGAACTCGCGTCTCACGAGCGTATCCGCCCGCAAGATGCGATTCGGGTGGCGATGGATTTAGATCGCGAAGTGACAGCATTTATCGGCAAGGAGCGGATCGCCAGCCGCCGCAAAGTGCGGAGCGACGGAACCCGCCGTTCGCGGTTCTGAGTTATAGTAGTGTATGCGTACGATTAGCCTTACTTGCGCCCTGGTTCTTGGTCTGCTCACTTCCCTAACGGCATCAGCTCCTGCTCAGGCAAAGCTGAGCGACATGGATAAGAAGGAAGTGGCGATGTTGGCCGCCCTCGAAAAGAAGCATGTGGCCGCCGAAGCCGCCTACAAGAAGAAGCCGACTGACGCGAAGCTCAAGAAGGCGCACATCGATGCTGCAACGAAGCTCGCCGACGCCGTCTTGGTCAGCCCGGCACTCGCTCCGAAGGACAAGTATCCGAAGTCGCTGCGCCTCTATCGAGGCATCAAGAAGATTGACGCAAAGAACGTGCATGCGAAGAAGCAGATCGAACTGATCGAAGGCATTTATCGCAGCATGGGCCGTCCCATTCCCAAGTAGTTGGAAGATCCTTCCGCACGCCGTTTTGCGATTCGGGCCGCCATTGTCGCGGCCCTCGTGGCATTTCTTCCCTACCTCTACGGTCTGCTCGCGGCCCCTCCGGGGTCGGCGTTGCTGGGGGTACCGATTGCCGCGGACGACAACATGGTGTACGCCGCCTGGATGCGCCAGGCGATGGACGGAAGGTTCCTGTTTGACAACCGCTTCACCCTCGATGCCCAGCCCGGGCTGACGATTCACCTCTACTTCTGGTTCTTGGGGATCCTCGCCAAAGGGTTGGGGATCACCCTTGCCTTAAGCGCAGCACGAATCGTCTTCACCGGCCTGTTTGTGTGGGCGGTGTATCAACTCATCCGTCGGGTGACCACCGACAACTACGTTCAGAAGGTCGGTGTGATCGTGACGGTCATCGGCGGCGGGCTTGGGTTCCTCGTGTGGCACCACTTTGGCATCGCCCACACTAAGGGTTCCCCCTTCGCGCCGCTGACTCAGGGCCGTTTACCGGTCGACGTGTGGCAAACCGAGGCGTTCGTGTTTCCTTCGATGCTGGAGAACGGTCTCTTCATGGCATCGCTCTGCTTGATCATCGCCGTGTTCATCGCGGTGCTGGACAGCCGCGAGAGTTGGCGCCCGGTGCCTTATGGCGTGCTTGCCATGGCGGTGCTCATGAACATCCACAGCTACGACGTGCTGCTCATCGCGTTCGTGCTGGTCGCTTTCCTCGTGGTCTGTTCAGCAAGCCGACTTGTCACCGGGGCTTGGGTGGCTCGCGCCGCCGTGATCGGCCTCGGAGCGGTGCCCAGCGCACTGTGGTTCTTGTACGTGCTTCGCCAAGACGCGGTCTTCCAGGCCCGCGCCGCGACCGAAACCTATTCCCCGAACTTCCAGACCGTTCTCATGGGCTTCTCGGTGCTGATTGTGCTGGCGCTGATCGGGCTCCTTCAGACCAAGACCGACGAGCGGGACGACCTCGCCGGCAAGCCCGCCTCCGATCGATACCGCCAAATGGCGGTCTGGGCAAGCGTGATCCTCATGGTCGCCGCTTATGGGTTGGCGCTCCGACACGCCGAGGGATACTGGATGGGCGCGCTCGCCTTTGGAGTCGGGATGGCACTTGTCATAGCGGTCGCTACCCAGCTGCGGACCGGCCAGCCGGGCCACGACTTGATCCTTTGCTGGGCCCTCGTTGGAATGCTCGCGCCGTACTTCCCTGCTCTCTTTCAGCGCAAGCTCGCGATGGGGCTGTCCGTGCCGTGGGCGATCCTGGCGACGCTCGGATTCGCGTGGTTGCTCGGCCAGCGCGAGCGAGGGGTCCGCAACCTGGGCGTGGCTCTTGGCATGGGGTTGCTCGGGGCGACGTCGCTCCAGTGGTTTGCGCGGGACTTGACGCTCATCCGGGCCAATGTCTCAAACACGACGGTTCACCCGATGTACCTCTCCCCCAACGTCCAGCAGATCTTGGAAGCGTTGGATCGGCAGGAAGGTCGCAAGACAGTCATCGCCATGCCCGGCATCCCCCGCCCCATCGAGGTCGATCGGTACGACACGCCCTACCTGCCCGACCTCAATGCCATATTGAGCGGCCTGACAGGTGCCTACACCTACGCCGGCCATTGGAGCGAAACGCCGAACTACAACCAGCGCCGCGGCGATGCAACGATGTTGTTCCTGGTGCCCGACTTAGAAGCGCGAAGAGCATTCCTGCATCAAGCGGGAATCGAGTACGTGGTGGCCCCAGTGCCCGAGGCGTTTCCACAGATCGAGGAGCTGACCCAAGGGCGCTCGATCGCCGACATGCGCGATCTAGGCGAGACCCTCGTCGATGGCCCCCAGTTTCGGCTCATCCGCGTCGGAGGGTAGCTCCGCGTTCGGAAAGGCATCGAGCGTGAAGTCGTCTTTCTGACCGGAGGCCAGCCGCCACGAGCCAGCCAGTCCGATCATGGCGGCGTTATCAGTACAGAGTTCGATGGGCGGCACAATGAGCCGGATACCCGAGCGAGCGGCAAGCTCCGCCAGTCGCTCGCGCAGGCGCTGATTGGCGGCTACCCCGCCAACAACCGTCATCGTCTTCGCGCCGACGCTATCGGCAGCGGCGACGGCTCGGGCTGAGAGCACCTCGGTGATGGTCTCCTGTACCGACGACGCCAGGTCGTCGATATTGAGCCGGTCGCCCTCCTTCTCGATCAAGCGCGAAACGGCGGTCTTGAACCCGGCAAACGAGAAGTCGAAGGTCTCGCCCTTCAACCCCCGGGGCAAGGCATAACTTGCCCTGCCGGCCCGCGCGCGATCTTGAATGGCCCGTCCCCCGGGGTAAGGCAAGCCCATCAGGCGAGCCGACTTGTCGAACGCCTCTCCGGCGGCGTCGTCGATCGACTGCCCAAGCAGCCGGTATCGCCCCGGGGCCAGGACGTGCACAAGCTCAGTGTGACCGCCAGATACCACCAAGGATAAGTGCGGAAACTTAGGCGGATCATCGTACCCATCGAGCACGGCGAACGGGCTGAGCAAGTGGCCTTCGATGTGGTGGACGCCGATGAGCGGGACACCAAGCGAGAACGACAGTGCCTTCGCGGTGGTCAGGCCCACGCTCAGCGCGCCGATAAGTCCCGGACGGTTCGTGACCACGATCGCCTTGATCTGATCCAACTCTACGGCCGCATGAGTCAGCGCATCCGCGACCACCGGCAGCATGGCATCGACATGGGCCCGCGCCGCCGCCTCGGGTACCACCCCACCCCATCGCTCGTGCATGTCGGCTTGACTGGCGACGATATTCGATAGAACGCGTCTGCCCAGCAAAACCGCGGCGCTGGTCTCGTCGCAGCTGGACTCGATCGCCAACAGGGGCCCTTCATGCCAGGTCATGGCACCACATCACGAGCGCGTCTTCTTGATTGTCCGGGTAGTAACGCTTGCGGCGCGAGACAACCTCGTATCCCAGATTCTCGTATAGCTTGATCGCAGCGTCGTTGCTCGCGCGGACCTCGAGCGTCGAGCACGTCATTCCCTCGTCCTTCGCGCGGGCGATGAGTTCGAGCATCAGGCGTCGGCCGATACCCTGTCGCTGCTTGAGGGGATCGATCGCCACGTTCGTCACGTGCGCCTCGTCGATGCAACGCCAATAGCCTCCATAACCGGCGATTTGGCCGTCCGCGATCGCCACCAAGAAACAGCTATCGGGATTGGTCAGCTCGTTGCGGAAGGCACGCTCTGACCACGGAGCCGTGTTGACCTCGGCCTCGATTCGCAAGACGTCCGACAAGTGGTTTTCGGCGAGCTTCTCAAAGCGAAGGACCATCGCCTACCCGCCCAGGTACGCCTCTTTGACCTTGGGATTCGCGAGCAGATTCTTGCCCGTGTCGGTGAGAACGATATTGCCGGTTTCGAGCACGTAGGCCCGGTGAGCGATTTCGAGCGCCCGGTGGGCGTTCTGCTCGACGATGAGCACGGTCGTTCCGTCGCCGTTGATGTCGGTGACGATGCGGAAGATCTCGGTGACCAGATTGGGCGCAAGGCCAAGGCTGGGCTCGTCGAGCAGCAACAGCCGCGGACGCGACATCAGGGCGCGTCCGATCGCGAGCATCTGCTGCTCGCCACCGCTCATCGTCCCGGCGTTCTGTTTGATCCGTTCGCGCAACCGGGGGAAGCGCTTCATCACATCCTCCAAGTCTGCGGCAATCCCGGCGTCCTTGCGGGTGATCGCCCCAAGTTGCAGGTTCTCCATCACCGACATGTTGGTGAAGATGCGACGGCCCTCAGGGCTGTGGGAGATTCCGAGTTTGACGATCTCGTGCGGCGGAGTCTCGTGGATCGGCTGGTCTTCAAAGAAGATCTCGCCCGTGCGCGGCCTGAGCAATCCGCTGATCGTACGGAGAAGCGTGCTCTTGCCAGCTCCATTCGAGCCGATGATAGCCACGATTTCGCCCTGCTTCACTTCGATGGACACATCGTTGAGAGCCTGGATGGCTCCATAGAACACGCTGATCCCTTCAGTGCGCAACATGGCTGGTAGGTTCTACCAGATTCTGCCGGTCTTGAGCGGATGATGAACCGACCTTCCTCGGGACGCTGGTCCCCGCAGGCCCAAATCGGGTATCTTCTTCGAGCTTCGGGAGGTTGGGGCACCAAGCCGGTGCTCGTAGTTTCCGAAGACAGGACAACTATCATGGCAGACATCAAAGTTCGCATTCGACTGCGCGCTTACGACCACCGGCTGATCGACCAATCCGCCGAGAAGATCGTAGAGAGCGCCAAGCGCACGGGAGCCCGCATCAGCGGTCCGGTGCCCCTTCCCACCAACCTTCGCCGCTTCTGCGTCATCCGCGGACCGCATATCGACAAGGAGTCGATGGAGCATTTCGAGATGCGCATCCATAACCGGCTGATCGATATCCTCGATCCAACCAACAAGACGATCGATGCGCTCATGCGGCTCGATCTGCCCAGCGGCGTCGATATCGAAATCAAGCAGGCCTAAGCACTGCAGAGCCCCGTTTGCCGGTCGGATCTTGCCGACCGGCAAATTTTTTTGCCCAAAAGTCCCAGCGCGGAAACTGCCCAACCGAACTCCTCGTAAACCCCACATGCGTCGTCTAGCCCTACTCACCCTGCTTGCGCCCGCTCTCTCTGCCGCAAACTCCGGCATCGATGCCCAGAAGGCGGCCGAGCCGCCCAAGATTGACGGCACCATCCATCAGGCGGAGTGGGGTGCCTCGCACGGCGAGGGGTTCTTCGACACGCGCAACGGCGCCGCAGCCGAACCCGGCCGATTTTGGCTGACTTACGACGAGAAGTACATCTACTTCGCAGCTCAGCTCGATGGCGACCCCAAGTCGATCAAGGCCACGGAGTATCGCCAGAACGTGCGAATCTCCTCCGACGACTCGGTGTTCTTGATCGTCGAACCGTTCGGCAACGCAAATCAAGCGAACGTGTTCGGCGTCAACGCGCGAGGGGCGACCGACGTGCGAATCGCGGGTGGACGGGCCATCAAGCGGGAGTGGTTGGGTGAGTTCATGGCGTCCGGTCGGGTCACCGAGAAGGGCTTCGAGATCGAAGCGCGGATCCCGTGGGGCATCATGCGGCTGCCTGCTCCTGGCAAGCGCGACGTGCGCTTCAACGTGGTTCGCTACAACCCCACCTCGCAGCGCGAAATGGAGTGGCATTACACGAATCAGCAGTCGTCGAACTCACCCTTCTGGCGCGGGGTCGAGGTCCCCGAGTCGGGCAACGAGCGGACGCTCAAACTCCTGCCGTACGTATACGGCGGCTGGTCGCGCAATGGCCATATCGCAAACGGCGGTCTCGATCTCAAGACCTCCCTAACCGACCAAATCGACCTCGTCGGAACCGTCAATCCGGACTTCCGCAACGTCGAGAACCAGATTCTGTCGGTGGACTTCAGCTACTTCGAGCGACTCGCGGGCGAAGCCAGGCCATTCTTCCTCGAAGGCACCAACTTCTTTGGCACCTCGCGGGACGCCCCGCTCTTTGCATCGCAACGAATCGGCAAGTTCGACGCCGGACTCAAGTCGTTCGGCCAAATCACCGATCGGACGCGGTTCGCGATTCTGGATACGATCGACTTTGGCGAGCAGAACGCGTTTGCGGGCAACGTCCGACACCAGTTCAGCGATAGCGCCGGGGCGACCGTCGCCCTCTCTAGCCTCTCGGATCGGCGCGGCGCGGACAACACTGCCGTTCACCTCGGTTTCGACTCGACCTTCAAGAGCGGCCTGGGCGTTTTCGGCCAGCACCAAACCTCCCGCGACACGGTTTCAGGATATGGCCATCGGATCAACACCGGCATGTTCTACAACGCGAACGGTATCGACGCCTATGCGGAGTACCTCGAAGTCACGCGGGGCTACAATCCTCGGCTTGGATTCGTGCGCGAACGTGATGTGAGAGGATTCGCCACAGGTGGGCAATACGTCAAGCCCGTCGAGCGGGGGCCGATCATGGAATACGGGTTTGGGGTGAACGCAAGCGACTTCCGAAGGATGGACGGCCGGCCTCACCGGCGCGGACTCGAGTTCAACACTTCGCTGACCCTCCGGGATGGCACCGACATCGACATGGGTGGGGCCTTCGAGCGGTTCCGCAGCAACGATGACCGGCTATGGTTCTTCAGCTTGGAGCGCCCGCGGGGCGACGCGTACCGCCGATGGCAAGTCGATTACGTGAGCGGCGTCATCGCGGGACAAGCCTACGACTCGTTTGGATTGCAGACCAGCTACCGCCCGGTGGCACCCCTGCAGCTGAGTCTGCGGGCGCAAGAAGTGCGTCACTTCTCGCGATCGACTCAGCTCATCTTCGGCGCGAACTACGACTTGGGCAACGACTTGTCGGTGAGCGGCCGGATGGTACGCAATGGCCGCGACACGAACGCCTATGTCGCCTTCCGAAAGAGCGGCAATCGCGGCGCGGAGTACTACATCATCTTCGGCGACCCGAACGCACGCAAGTTCGAAACGAGCTTCGTGATCAAGGCCGTGTTCCCGTTCGAGCTGAAGATCTAGCGGGCGGATGTGGGATTTAGGATGTGGGATGTCGCTGGAGACGACATTCGACATTTGACATTCCGCACTCATTAGTCCCGTGGCTTCATCATCGGGAAGAACATGATCTCGCGGATGTGGTCGCTGCCGGTGAGCACCATCGCCAGTCGCTCCATGCCGATACCGCAGCCGCCCGTCGGCGGCATGCCACCCTCGAGCGCGTAGAGGAACTCCTCGTCGTACGGGTGGGCCTCGTCGTCGCCCTTGGCGATCTCCGTGGCCTGCTGCTCGAAGCGCTCCTTCTGGTCGATCGGGTCGTTGATCTCGCTGAAGGCGTTGCAGATCTCGCGGCCGAGGATGTAGCCCTCGAACCGGCGCGTCATGCGCGGATTGCTCGGGTCCTTCTTGGCCAGCGGGCTGGTTTCGATCGGGTAGCCGACCACAAACGTCGGTTCCTGGAGCGTCGGCTCGACGAACACCTCGAGCAGCTTCTCGATGAGCCCGCCGAGGTTGTCTTCCTTGTTCAGGTCGATGTGTCCGCCGAGTTGGTGGGCCTTGTCGACGATGCCCTTGGCCCTGATCGCTTCCTTGGCTCGGGCGAGGTCGCCGAGATCGTCGCGCTCAAGGCCGGACTGAGCGCAAATCTCGTCGAGGAGATCGACCCGGCGCCAAGGCTTGGCGAAGTCGATGATGGGCGCATTCAACTCACTCTCGAGGCTCTCAGTCTCGCTGTCGTACGGATCGAGAAAGGCAACGTAGACCCCGGGTGCTAGGTGGAAGTTTCGCCCACCGGATGTTCCGAGCTCAACCGTCTGATTGGCGAGGAACTGAATGCCCTGGGGCCCCTGATCCAATACTCTGACTCCCATAGAACGAGCATAAAAGTAGTAGCCCGACGAGTCAGAAATAAGTTTCGTACCTGGTGCAACCGAACCACCTTCACCTTCGACCGTGGGTACTTCGAGGAACCGATCAGGGAGCCGGTACATGAAGATGTGCCCGCTCCACTCGATTTCTTCGATTTCCTCTTCTGTGTAGCCAAAATGGTCTGCGTGACGAGTCCTCACACTAGCGGGCCGGAGCCTGCCATCGATTAGGCGGAACTGCGTTGTTCCGTAGACTTCCTCAGAAACACACTTAAACACCTCCTCAACCCGCCGCATCATGCCCTCAAGATTCGTGTACGCCTCGTAGAACTCGAGCAGCGTGAACTCGGGGTTGTGGCGGTTCGACACGCCCTCGTTACGGAATACGCGCCCAATCTCATAAACCGCCGGGATATCCCCGCAGATGAGCCGCTTCAGATACAGCTCCAGCGAGATGCGGAGCTTGACCTCCATGTCGTACGCGTTGTAGTGCGTCGTGAACGGACGCGCCGCCGCGCCGCCGGCGACGACCTGCAGGAGCGGCGTCTCGACCTCGAGATAGCCCGCGCCATCGAAGTAGCGCCGGACCGCGCTGACGATCTTCGCCCGGTCGATGAGCGCCTTGCGCGCTTCCGGATTCGTGATCAGGTCCAGGTGGCGGTGCCGGTACCGTTGCTCGACATCTTCGAGGCCGTACCACTGCTGGCCGTCCTTCTCCTTGCCGATCGGCAGGGTCTGCAGGCTCTTGCTCAGCGGCACGAGCCGCTTGACATGGATACTCTTCTCACCCGTCTTGGTGAGGAACATGAACCCCTCGACGCCGACGTGG
>JANJUB010000071.1 GCA_024710805.1 Fimbriimonadaceae bacterium
TTGATCGCCAGCCCTGTTACCGACGCCTCGAGCGCGATATGCTTCTTGACCTCGCCGTTGCGAAAGACCACCGCTCGGGCACTGCGGCCAAACCTCCCCTCGCCGTCGGCGGCGCCGCCGACGACGGCAACTGTTCGCACGGAGTGACCAGAATCGCCCCACGCCCAGCTGCGGGTTCCGAGGACTCGATCGGCGTAGACGGCGAACTCGCCGAAGGTCATTGGCTGGGGAAGTTGACCTACCCGCCCCGCCGGCTGCTCAAACGACTCGTTGAGCACATACGCGTCGATCGCGGGTTCTTCATAGGGATGCACGGTCCGGATCGCGTGGTTCACCGCATCTACGAGCTCGGCGCGGCAGGTCATCTCGATCCGAGTTTCCGCAACTTCCTCGAAGCGGCCCACGGTTCCGATGGCCGGCCGGGCTCCCTCATTGGGCAGGAACTGACCCGTGCCCTCGGATCGGAACGCGCAGTGCGTGTAGTTGCCAATGAGACCGGCTCCCGCATCGCCGGCGGCCTGCGCCACCGCGGACGCATGTGCCGAAGGAACCGTGACCACCAGCTTCCGCATCTCGACGCTGGCCGCGGAGCCAAAGCTGCGAACGTCCACCAGTCCAAGCCGCGCAGCAAGGGCATCGTTCACTCCGCCCCGGGCGGAGTCCCAGTTGGTGTGGGCGGCGATACATGCCATGCCCGATTCGATGAGCCGGATCGCGGTTCGCTCCTGATGGCTGCGCGACGTGAGCCGAGGCATCGGATCGAAGAACAGCGGATGATGGGCGACCAGAAGTTTCGCTCCGAGACTTCTTGCGAACTCGATGGCGCCCAAAGATCGGTCGAGTGACACGACCGCGGACGTTACGGGAGCCGCGGGATCTCCAACCTGCAACCCGACGGAGTCGAACCCGAAGGCGAAGCGCGACGGAGCTAGAGATTCGATCGCTTGCAGAACATCATGGACTGTCGCCATGGCGTGCAGTAAACCGCAAAGGGGGAAAATCTGGTAGCCCGGACGGGATTCGAACCCGCGATTTCCGCCGTGAAAGGGCGGCGTCCTAAACCGCTAGACCACCGGGCCAGATCGCTCACGATTATATCGCATTTGAGTTCATTCGGGCTGATCGGCGTGGTCACGCGGACGGACGCCTTTGCGGAACCCCTCGAACCCGAACGGTGAGGGCTCGTACTTTCCGACGATGCGCACATCGGCGCGGTCGGGGATCAGCCGCTCCAGACCGGTCATCCAGTACGCACCGTTCACCAGCAACCGCCGAAGCCCCTCATTCAGAAAATCGGTGGCGGATCCCATCGTGACGGTCAGGATTCGGTTGGTGGTTTCGGCGTCATTGAAGACATTGCGGGTCCACACGATCGGCATCATGGGGTCGTTCAGGTCTTGCTCGACTCCCTTCGCCGTCTTCTTTCGTCCGGATGCCGCCGGATCAGTGGGCTTCATTCCTTCGACGACCTGCCCACGGATCAAGATCGTCGCGTCCGACGGCGGAGCCGCTTCGTAGACGTCGGTCGTACCAAACACATCGGCCACGCCTTTCAGTACGGGATGCGTGCGCTGGTCCGGTTCGACGACTCCGCGCGTGGCTTGGCTACCATGATTGCCCCAGTGGCTGATCCAAGTCTCGCCTAGCACCATCTTTCCGAACCCTCCCGGCCATGATCCGCTTCGCCAGCCGAATCTGGCGTACGAGCTTTCGGCGGGGTAATCGAAAGCGTGGGTGCTGGTGCGCAAGGCAAGGATCGGCTTGCCCGCCTTCCAATAGTCCACGAAGTGCGCCATCTGTTCGACGGGCCAGGTTCGGAACCGGAGCATCATGACGCACAGATCGGCGGTCTTCAACGCTTCGAGCCCAGGTTGATTGGTGCGGTGGTTGGGATCGATCTCGCCCTGGTCATTCACGGAGAACAACACGGTGCACTTGAAGCCGTGCCGACTGGCGAGGATCTTCGCTAGCTGAGGCAGGGCCTCTTCAGAGCGATACTCTTCATCCCCCGCCAGGAACACGATGTGCTTGCCCACGCCCGGACCTCGCGTTCCAACATACTCGACCCAAAGTCGGTCCTGAGTCATCAAGCTCGCTACCGCTAACACTCCTAACACGTGCCCAGCATACACGCCCCGCGTGCGAGGCAACGCGGAGAACGCTCAACCACTTTGTCAGGTTTTGTGCTGTAAAGACCTGAAGAACCCGGTTGCTTTGCCGATAACGATACTGATGACCCGGAGAATGCCTTCGGGGACTGGAGCAAGCAGCCACCGTGTCGAACATCCTCTCGCAAGCCGAAATCGAAGCCCTGCTCAACTCCCTCTCTGATGGAGGAGCGGAGGGCACGACGTCCGGTCCCGCCCAAGCCACAGGCGTCCAGCTCAACAACGCGACCTCTGGCCGAACGGGCAAGGGGATGGTGGCCTACGAGATCTACGACTTCCGTCGCCCCGACAAGTTCAGCAAGGACCAGCTGCGCACGCTCCAAATGCTGCACGAGACCTTTGCCCGAATGGCAGGCAGCGGCTTGTCGGCGTACCTGCGCTCCCAGGTTCAAATCGACTTGATCTCTCTTGAGCAGGTGCCTTACGAGGAGTACCTGCGCAGCATCACCCAATCCGTGTTTACGGTGATGTCTCTGCCGCCGCTCACTGGTCAGGCCGTGCTTGAAATCGAGTTCAGTTTGATCTTCACCATGATCGATCGCTTGCTGGGCGGTCCCGGGCGAGCGATCAACCGCAATGTGCTGACTGACATCGAAAAGCCGCTGGTCCGTCAGGCCCTCGACCGCATGTTCAACGCGCTCAAGGTGGCGTGGGAGGGCGTGGTCATCGTGAATCCGGCGCTGGAAGGCATGGAAACGAGCGCGCAGTTCGTCCAGATCGCGCCGCCGAACGATATCGTCGTCACCATCCTCTTTGAGGTTAAGATCGGCAACCAGCGCGGAGCGATGAGTCTCTGTATCCCGTATCTGCTGCTCAAGCCAATCACGACCAAGCTCAGCGCCCAGACCTGGTTCGTCAGCAACTCGCGCAAGCACTCGCCTCAGAGCCGCAGAATGCTCTCCGAGCAGGTTCAGCAATCGCACGTCGAGTGCGTTGTCGAGCTGGGCAAAGCCAAGCTGCCGTTCTCGGCGTTCCTCACGCTGAAGCCGGGCGACGTACTCCGGCTCAATCAAGGCACCGAGCACGACATCAGATTCCTTGTCCAGGGCATTCCCAAGTTCACCGGGAAGCCGGCGCTTAAAGGCAAGAAACTCGTTTTCTCGATTCACGACACCATCGAAGACTGATACCCATGAGCAATCAAGCCGAAATCATCAGCCGTTTGGGCAATCTGCAAGGCCAAATCTGGCAGACCATCTCGCAAGCCGTCACCGAAGCGGCGGGGGAAGCGGTTAACTTCGCCAACCCGCTCACCGTTCAGACGTATGCCGACGATCTGATCGCCGAGATCAGCGCGCCGATGGTGGTCATCCAGTTCTCCTTCGCCGACCAGCCCGACAATAGCCAAATTCTCCTGATCAACCAGGAGACCTTCGCCAACCTCGTGATGGTGCTCAAGAATGACGTCATCGAGGAGGTTGACGACGCTCTGGTGAACGATCACCGGATGGTGCTCGAGGCGATGGTCAACGGCATCTGTCTCGCTGTCGGCAACGCGAAGAACCACGTTTGCGTCGCCAACGAACTGAACGTCAAGTATCAGATTTTCACCTTCCCGCCGAACTTGCAGCGCGCTGATTGGCTGGGCCGGGTCCAAGTCGCGATGTCTTGCGACGACCTGAGTGGCACGATGATTTGGCTCATGGACCCACAGTCGGCGGCGTACATCGCCAGTCTCGACTACGTGGACGAGTCGCAAGAGACTCCGTTCCTGCAACTCCAGAACGGTCTCGACCCCTACGCGACTGAAGAGGGAAACGGACTCAACCTGCTTTACGATGTTCCGCTCGAGATCAGTGTCGAGCTTGGCCGGGTCAAGATGATGGTGCGCGACGTGCTCGGACTGGGCACCGGCGCAATCATCGAGATCGATAAGGCCGCCGGCGAACCGGTCGATGTGATGGTCAATGGCAGGCTCGTCGCTCGCGGCGAAGTCGTGGTGATCGAAGACAACTTCGGTGTCCGCATCACGGAGATCGTCCAGCAAGAGCGACCGCGGGTGGGTGAAGCGGCCTAATGAACGGACTTTGGCGGCTGGTCGGGGTCTCGCTGCTAATGCCTGCCTTTTCGGCGGCTCAGACGCTAGGCACCAAGTCTGATTCGGCCGCTCTGGCCGGAGGAGGATCGCCCGTAGGCGTGATGCCGCTCCTTCAGATGCTCTTCGCGCTCGGCATCGTCTTCGCGCTGTTAAGATTCGGTCTGCCAAAAGTCGCCAACCGGCTCAACAAGCACCTCGCCACCCCGCTGAACTCATCCATCCGCATCGAGGAGTCGGCCAACTTTGCCGGTGGCGCGTTGTATCTCGTTTCGGTCAAGCACCGAACACTGCTGCTCAGTGTCGGCACTCACGGCGTGAACTGCCTCGCCGACGTTACCGATCCGGCCCCGGTCGCCGAGCCGGCGACCTTTGAAGAACTCGTGCAATCTGCCCCCGACTGGACTCCCACGGAGCCTCAGCCGGAAACCGATGGCTCGCTGTCGACCGACGCGATCAAAGCTGCCCTCGATCGCTTGTCTCGCCTCCCGTCCTGATTGCCATGAGGTCGATTCCGCCCACCCTAACGCGCACCGCCCTGGTGATTTTGCTGGGCGTGCTGGCTACCCTCGGCGTCGCCCAAACCGGCACCGCGCTGCCGATCCCAAACGTCTCGATCGGCGTCGGTGGTGCCAAAGCGGAGAACGATGTCGCTGCGTCGCTGCAGATTCTGGCGCTGCTGACGGTGCTGAGCGTCGCCCCAGCGATCCTGATTCTCACGACCGCGTTCACGCGCATCGTCATCATTTTCAGCTTTCTTCGCAGCGCGCTTGGCACCCCCACGATTCCTCCGAACCAGGTGGTGATTGGGTTGAGCCTGTTCCTCACGTTCTTCGTGATGGGACCCACCTACAAGCAGGTGAACGACAACGCCCTCCAGCCCTACATGAAGAAGGAGATCGCGTTTGACGAGGCCAGCGAGCGCGCCCAAGCCCCGCTTCGCGAGTTCATGCTGAAGAACACGTATGAAAAGGACCTCGTCATGTTCCTCGATCTGCGTGGGGAAGAACCGGTCGAGCGCGAAGATGTCTCGCTCCTGACGTTGATCCCTGCCTTTATCATCAGCGAGCTCAAGACCGCGTTCATCATCGGCATCTACATCTTCGTTCCGTTCATCATCATCGACCTCATCGTTGCCAGCGGCCTCATGAGCATGGGCATGATGATGCTTCCGCCCACCGTGGTCGCGTTACCCGCCAAGATTCTCGTCTTCGTTTTGGCCGACGGATGGCACCAAGTGGTCTCCGCCATATTGCAGGGGTATCGCTAGATGGAGCAGGCTAGCCTCCTCGATATCGGGCGCCAGGGTTTGCAGATTGGCCTTATGGTGTCCTTGCCTGCGCTTGCGGTAACGCTGTTTGTGGGCGTCGCGGTCAGTGTGTTCCAGGCCGTAACCCAAGTCCAAGAAGCTACGCTGACCTTCGTTCCCAAGCTGATCGGAGTCGGCATCGTGATGGCCCTCATGGGCCACTGGATGCTGACGACGCTGGTCGCGTTCATGGTGGCGTGCTTCGATCACGCCGCTCGCGTGAGCCTTCCCGTGGGGTTGTAAATGCCGCTCGACACGATCACCATCTTCACCTTCTTCCTGGTGTTCGTGCGCTGTTCGGGCATGATGATCGCGGCTCCCGTCTTTGGTGCGGCCAACCTCCCGGTCATGATCCGCGTGTTCATCACCGTCGCGCTGTCCATGGCGATGACGTTTGCCGTCCGCCCGAACGTCGGCGCGGTTCCTCAGGATATGGGTGAGTTCTTGCTGGTGGTCGGCAATGAGGCCCTCTCGGGATTGCTCATCGGCGCCTTCTTCAGCCTCGTCCTCCACGCGGTCTCTATGGCGGGAGCCATCGTCGACCTGCAGATGGGTCTGGGCCTGAGCCAGGTCATGAATCCCGTGACGGGAGTGCCGGTGAGCGTCATCGGCCAGTTCAAGTACATGCTCGGCCTCATGGTCTTCCTCCAAGTGGACGCCCATCACCTGATGCTCGGCGCGTTCCTGCAGAGCTATCAGAGTCTGCCGACGATCAGCACCGAGGTTGCCGGCCCCATCCAGGAGTCCTTGGTCGCCATGCTCGGCCAGATGACGTTGCTTGCTTTGCAGATGGCGGCACCCGTCGCCGCGGTCAGCATCGTCGTCGATGCCGCGTTGGGTCTCGTCAACCGTGCTGTTCCGCAGATGCAGGTGTTCTTGGTGGGTATGCCCGCCAAGACGATCATGGGCATGATTGCCCTGAGCATCAGCATCCCCGCCCTGGTGGGTACCGTGCAGAGCGGAGTTGAAGTTGTTGCGGACGGCCTCACCCTCGCATTCCGGGAGGCACCCTAGTTGGCGGAAGCCGGGTCGGGTCAAGAGAGAACCGAAGACGCTACGCCAAGGAGGCGCCTTCAGGCGCGCCGGAAGGGCACCGTCGCCAAGTCGCAAGACCTCAACTCTGCGCTCATGATTTGCGCGATGATCGTCGCCCTGCCGCCGGTCTTCTCGGGTTTGGGAGTCGCGTTCCGACAGTCCTTTGTCGAGAGCCTCCGCGCGGTTCCCGACGAGGTCACACCGACAACGATGCTTCAGTTCGGTTGGACTCAAGTCAGCGGACCCCTGATCGCGTTCATGCCGCTGCTCGCGGTCATCATGGGGGTGGGCTTGGTGGCCAACTTCGCGCAAGTTGGGTTCGTGATGAGTGGGGAAGCCCTCAAGCCGAACTTCAACAAGATCAACCCGCTCCAAGGCTTCAAGCGGATGTTCTCCGCGCCGGCGACCGTCGAGGGGCTGAAGGCTACGCTTAAGAGCCTCCTGTTCGGCTACCTGGCGTGGACCTGCATCCGGGGCCGTTGGGATGAACTGGTTTCATTGGCCGGAGCCCCAAGCTACGTCATGCTCGGAACTGTTGGATCGCTCTTGCACGCCATTCTTGTGAGGGTGGGAATCGCCTGGCTGGTTCTGGCGGCGGCCGACTACCTCTTCCAGCGCCACCAGACCGAAAAGCAGCTGAAGATGACCAAGCAAGAGGTCAAGCAAGAGATGAAGGAGCAGGAGCAGAGCCCCGAGCTCCGCATGGCGATGATGCGCCAACGACGCCGAAACAGCAAGCGGATGATGCAGGCGGTGCGAGATGCCGACGCGATCATTACGAACCCGACGCACTTCTCCGTCGCGATCAAGTACGAGCAAGGGAAGACCTTCGCGCCCCAGGTGGTGGCGAAGGGCCAAGACCTTGTCGCGCTGCGCATTCGGGAAATCGCGAAAGAACATGGCGTCCCGATCGTGCCGAACCCGCCCCTCGCCCGTCAACTCTATAAGAAATGCGAAGTTGGCGATTTCATCCCGCGCGAACTCTTCCAGGCCGTGGCCGAGGTTCTGGCGTACGTTTACCGAACCGTGAAGTCGGTTCGGTAGCTCATCCGCGCTACAATCGGGGCATGGTGTTCCTGTGCCTCGTGGTGTCGCTGTTAGCCGCCTCGACCGGAGGCGCGCCGCAAAGCAAGAAGAACCGAGATTGGTTGCTCTTGCTCCCCGTCCAGTTCAAAGCTGAGCTCAGCGAGGACGACGTTAAGTCCGTTCGACTCCTGGCTCGCGGCCAGACGGTCAACGACTGGGAGGCTAAGGGCATTCCGACGGTTTCACCGGTTCAAATGAGCCTCTCCGAGAAGGACCTCGGCGTTAAGCTTGAAGACCTGAAAGGCTGGGACAAGGACGTGATCGATAAGCTGATCGAGCGTTGGAAGCCGCGCTATGTCGCGCTTCTGGTCGTGGATCAGCTGGAAAGCCGAGAAGGCCCGGTGTCGACCCCTCCGGGAACTCCTCCTCCGCCCGGCGGAGTTTTGATCACCGACGCCAAGGTGTCCGGCTGGCTGTGGGACGTGAAGACCCAGAAGTTCATCTTTGAGAAGCACGAGGGCAAGGCGCAGCTCAAGGTAGGACGTCCCGGGCCGTCGCAAGAACAAGTGAACGCCCAGAACCTGAAGGCGGCGCTCGAAGCCTCGCGAAACGTCTTCAAGGAGTTCCTGAAGAAGCTGCCGACGCCGCGCAAGGTCGGCATCGACGGCGGGTAACAAAAAGACCTTCCGCTCGATCTGAGCGGAAGGTCTTGGAATGTTCTCGTTACGAGATTACTTGGCGCAGCAGCTCTTGGCGGCCATGGCAACCTTGGCACCCTTCTTGGCCTTCTTGGCGGACTTGGCCTTGCCGTCCTTGCAGCAAGCAACCTTCTTGCCTTCGGCCTGTGCAGCCATCGCATTGGCCATCGCCAGGAACTCCGCATCCTTCGAGCCGAGGGCCGACGCCTTGTAGAACTGCTGCTTGCAGCAACCCGAAGTCGTGCCGCAGTGATCAGCAGCGAAAGCGGCCGTTACAGCCAAACCGAGAATCATCGTAATTGCAAACTTCATCATCATCACCTATCGGCATTTTACCGCCAATAATTAGGATAGACGATCATTTCAGAGAATGTGGTGTGTTGGGTGTCGAATGTCAGAAAACATTCACCACACGACACCTGGCATTCGACATTCGACATCCTCCCGCGGGACGAGGCGGGTAGATTCTCGGCATGGTCTACTTCCCCGAGGTCACCTCCCCCATCGCCTATGAAGGTTCGGCCAGCCGAAACCCGTTCGCGTTCAAGCACTACAACCCTGGCGCTCAGATCGACGGGAAGAGCATGGCAGAGCACCTTCGCTTTGCCGTTTGCTACTGGCACACCATGCGCGGCACGGGTGGCGATCCCTTCGGCGTCGGCACGATGAACCGACCGTGGTCGACTCCTCGCGAGACGATGGACGCCGCCTTCGAGTTCATGACCAAGCTCGGCGTGCCGTTCTGGTGCTTCCACGACCGCGACCTCGTCGAGGAAGGCGACTCGTTCGACGAGAGCTGCCGCAAGCTTGACGAGATCGTCGCCTACGCTGAGCAGAAGCAGCAAGAGACCGGCATTGAGCTGCTCTGGGGAACCGCGAATCTCTTCAGCCATCCGCGCTATCAGGCCGGTGCGGCGACCAACCCCGACCCCCACATCTTCGCCTATGCGGCGGCGCAGGTTCGCCACGCGATGGACGCGACCCATCGTCTAGGCGGCAAGGGCTACACCTTCTGGGGCGGGCGCGAGGGCTATGACACCCTCTGGAACACCGACATGAAGCGCGAACTTGACCAACTGGCCAAGTTCCTGTGGATGGCCGTCGACTACGCCAAGGAGATCGGCTTCGCAGGCCAGTTCTACATCGAGCCCAAGCCGATGGAGCCTACCACCCACCAATACGACTCCGATGCCGCATCGTGCCTGAACTTCTTGCGCGAGTACGGCCTCTTGGATCACTTCAAGCTCAACATCGAAACCAACCACGCGACGCTGGCCGGCCACTCGATGCGGCACGAACTGCAGGTTGCCCGGCACGCGGGTGCACTGGGTTCCATCGATGCGAACCGTGGCGATGAACTCATCGGGTGGGATACCGACCAGTTCCCGACGAACGTCTATCTCACCACCGAGATCATGCTCGAGGTGCTGGCGATGGGCGGCTTTACCACCGGCGGACTCAACTTCGATGCGAAGGTGCGACGCCAGTCGTTCGAGACCTCGGATCTCTTCCATGCGCACATCGGCGGCATGGACGCTTTCGCGATCGGCCTCAAGGTGGCGTACGCCATGCAGGAAGATGGACGCATCGAGGAACTCAGGGCCGCGCGGTACGGAGCTCCGGTCGCTTTCAAGTCACTGGAGGAATGCGAGTCCTTCGTCCGCGCGAACGGAGAACCGATCGTTCGCTCCGGAAGACAAGAGCTGTTCGAGAACCTGGTGAACGACGTGCTGATGTCAATGCGGTGAAATCAGACGTGGCCAACTCTGAAATGAAAAGCGGCGTCTGAGATCAGACGCCGCTTAAAATTGGAGCGGGAGACGAGATTCGAACCCGCGACCTTCTCGTTGGCAACGAGAAGCTCTACCACTGAGCTACTCCCGCGTCAGGTTCGATTATTTTACCCCGCCCCTCGGACGAATGCAAGGGGTGCCATAATCGGGCTCGTGACCGACCGGCCCTTTCTTGATGAACTTGCCGAAATCACCGCTGATGCCGGGCGGGTCGGTCGGCTTGCGCGAACGAGGCTGGTGAAAGAACTCAAGCCTGACGGCAGCGTGGTCACCAATGGCGATCGAGAAGTCGAAGAACTGCTCCGCGATCGCCTGACCCGACTGTACTCCGCGCCCATATGGGGAGAGGAGTTTGGGTACGAGTCACCCAACGATGACGGCCAGTGGGTTCTCGATCCCATCGACGGCACGAGCAACTACGCATTAGGGTCGCCCTTGTGGGGCGTGAGTGTCGCGCTGATCAAGCAAGGGCAGATTGTCGCGGGTTGCGTGGCGCTGCCCGACCTCGAAGAGGTGTTCATTGCCGGAGTTGGGGCGGGTGTGCATTTGAACGGCACTCCCCTCGCTCCAATCCCCACCGGAAAAATCGAAAGGCACGACCTGGTGGGCTACTGCGAGAGCGTGGCGCGGCGCGAACTGGATGTTCCCGGCCGGCAGCGCTGTACGGGCGCGTTTGTCGTCGAGGGAACGTGGGTCATGACCCAGCGCTTCCGCGGCATGCTGGGCATTCACGAGCGCCTTTACGATACGGCCGCCTGCATGCTGATGGGATGGGAGCTTGGGGCCGACGTGCGATACGCTGACGGTCGCCCGATGGACATTCCCGCCCTCCAAGAAAACGTCCGCATCCCCGGACCGTGGCTTATCTTTCCGGCTAACTCGGACTTCCTCGCTCACGCGAAGTAAGGCCCGGTAACCGATTAGCCCTTCTCATCAATGGGCTATTGCAGACCCCATTTTACTGGTCTGTCTAGGTTCAAATACTCCGAGGGTAGATGCATGTCTACTATGATCAGTAGAGCCTTGTTTCGGCCCCGCAAAATTGTCTGGAAAAAGTGGTCAAAGGGGTTGGCATTCCCATTTCTGCCCACTATAATGGTGGTGAAGTGGAGGCCCAGCCCCAGGAAGGGGATGGCACCACCCGGGACAGGGCGGGGGCTCTGACCAGATTCGGGGGAGAGAGGAGTTTAAGGATGAACTTCGCTCTTCCCAAGCTTGAGGGGAAACATTGTCAGGGCTGCCCATAGGATTTGAGCCGTTGCTCGGCACCGATGAGGCGTCCCTCGATGACAAAGGGCGGTTGATCTTCAGCAAAAAGAAGCGCGACCGACTCGGCGACAACTTTGTTGTCACGCATGGACCCAAAGGCTGCCTGGAGGCGTACCCCGAGCCGATTTGGTTGGATATGGTCGCGAAGCTGCTAAGCATGGATGCACTGAACGAAGGGGTCGCCGAATACTCGGCCCTCTTGCTCGGTTCGGCAGAAGACGCCCTTAAGTTTGACCCACAAGGCCGTGTTGTTATCCCTCTTCGCCTGAGAAACAAGGCAAACATTGAAAAAGACGTCGTGATCGTCGGCTGCGGCAACCGCTGCGAGATCTGGGCGAAGAAGGAATACGACGCGTACGAGAAAGACCGATTGAACTACGGCGCCGATCGCCGATCCCTCTTCCGCGAAGCGCGAAAGATGATGGAGGGGCAATGGCCGGAGTAGCCGTTGTCAATCGGCAAGCCCTTCGTCGTGTGCTGCGTCTGCGCAGCCTGATCGCCGGACCCCTCGCCATGGAAAAGCACCTTCGCCACGACCCGGTCATGCTGGAAGAGATCGACCAGTTGTTCGCCCTCCGGCCGGAGAGCGTCGTGGTCGATGGAACGTTGGGCTTGGGCGGCCACTCCGAGCGCTTTCTCTCCCACTTGAGCTCGCGAGGGACGCTCGTCGCGTGCGACTGGGACCTGGGCATGCTCGAACGGGCTCGCGAGCGCTTGCTAGGTACCTCGCCAGCGCGCATCGAACTGCACCACTGCGATTTCCGAGATTTGCCAACCCTCCTCCAACAGCTGGGTTTGATGGCCGATGGTTACCTCCTCGACCTCGGCCTCAACTCAGCGCAAGTCGACGATGCCGATCGTGGGATGAGCTTCCGCGAGCACGGTCCTCTCGACATGCGCATGGACCGAACCCGAGGCGAGCCCGCTTCATCGTTGCTCAACCGGATGGCGCTGGGCGAACTCGAGTCCGCCCTCTGGGAGTACGGAGATGAGCGATGGGCGCGGATGATCGCGCGGCGCATCGTCGAACGGCGCAAGCGAGAACCTCTGCGCACAACCGAGGACTTGGTCGAGTGCGTGTTGGCGGCGATTCCCCCCGGAGCGCGGGACAAGCGGATTCACCCGGCTACCCGTACCTTCCAAGCGATCCGCATACTTGTTAATCGCGAGTTAACCGAGCTTGATTCTGCCCTGATCGAGTCGGCGAGTTGCCTGGCTCCGGGCGGTGTGCTCGCCGTCTTAAGCTACCACAGCGGCGAAGATCGCATCGTCAAGAACACGTTCCGCATCCTCGCCGAGTCAGGCGAGTTTGAAGAGGTTTATCGGAAGCCGGCGACGGCGACCGAAGAAGAAGTCCGTCGTAATCCGCGAAGCCGCAGCGCCAAGCTGCGGGCGCTTCGCCGGATTGCCCCGACAGGTTAATCATCATGAGCGCCATTCCTGCATCTCGTCCGATCGCCGTCCGTTCTCAGACCAAGCGTCGCGCCAAGTCGCGATCGAAAGTGTTCGCCAACATTGTTGGTGGAGTGACGCTCTTCTGTGCGGTTGCGCTGACGACGTTTCTGGTGAGCAGCATGGCGGGTCAGGTGATGGTCGAGAAGGCTCGCCGCGAGGGCATCTCGGCTCAGCGACGGGCCATCGACGCCAAGCGGGTTGAGGGCGGCCTGCGGGTGCGCATCAACGAACTTACCGGTTTCACCGCGATGGACAACTGGGCGCTGAGTCACGGATTTGTTGCTCCGGACCGACCCTCTGTTCCGTCCGAAGAGGTGACCCGTGTCGCGCAACGCTGATCGCAACCGAATCAAGCTCCTCACCGGCGTAAGTTCGGCGATGTTCGTCGTGGCTGGTATCAGTCAGGCACGCGTCCACATCTTCGATCGCGACGAGATTATCGACCGCGCAACGAAGACGGATCGCTTCGTCGTTTCCCGAACGGAGTTTGCGAAGCGAGGTTCCGTGCTCGATCGTGAGGGCCGTGCGCTTGCCCAGGATGAGGACACCCGGTACTTAACGGTGATGTTCGACAAGGTGCCCCGTAGCGCAGCGTTCTATATGGACCTTGCCGCGGCAACGGGGATTCCGGCCACGGAGTTCGCTACGCTTGCTGAGACGGCCAGGGCACCGGTGGATTGGCGCAAGCCGATCAGCCCGGCCCAAGCTTCGCTCGTGCAAGATGTCAAGACCCGCTGGCGGGCCGACGGCGTTGGATTGTCGCGGTCGGGGCGTCGAAGTTATCCGCTGGGCGAGGCGGCCGCTTCGCTCGTGGGTTACATGCGCGACAAAGCGCCGCAGGCGGGAATCGAACTTGGTCTCAACTCTCACTTGTCGGGCACGAACGGCAAGATCGTCGGCATTGTTGACCGCGAAGGCAACTATTTGCCGATGCGTCTCGATCGACAGACGGTTCGGCGCAAGGACGGCAAGAACCTCACGTTGACCATCGACGCGGAGTTGCAGCAGTCGGCCACCGAGGCCGTCAAGCACGCCGTGGACCTGCATAAGGCTGACCAAGGCGTCGCGATTGTCATGGATCCGAAGACTGGCGACATCCTCGCGATGGCGAGTTGGCCGAGCTTCGATCCGAACCGTCCGATCGAGCCGGCTACGGGCCAGAAGCGCACCCCCGAGTTCAACTCTGCTTACATGTCCGCGCTTGAACCCGGTTCGACCTTCAAGATCCTGTCGCTGGCCAAGGCCCTCGACGAAGGCGTCGTCCAGCCCAACGAAGACTACTACTGCCGTGGCACGATGACGGTGGGGAAGACCACCATCGCATGCGACCGAGAGCATGGTTCGCACGGACTCATCGATCCCAAAATGGCCATTGCCCGCAGCTGCAATCTCGCCGCCGCCACGTGGGCGATGCGCGTGGGCCAAGAGGACTTCTACAAGTTCATTCGCCAGACGGGTCTGCTCGAAAAGCCGGGGCTGGGCCTACCGCGAGAGAGCATCGGTCTTTACAACGAGAAGGAGTACGCGAAGCAGCTGCAGCTGGCGAACAATGGCTTCGGCCAGTCTCTGAATGCGACCCCGCTTGCCCTATGTGCAGCCTTCGCATCCCTCGCCAACGAGGGAAAGCGGGTGCATCCACGCTTGGTCGCGAAAGTTGGCGAGATGCCCACCCCGATCAATCCGGGAAGCCAAGTTGTCAGTGCTGAATCGGCGCAAACCGTGTTGCGTATGATGCGGGCGGTTCTTGAGTCGGATCGCGGCACGGGCAAATCCCTCCGGATTCCGGGTTACGCCATCGGCGGCAAGACGGGAACGGCTCAGAAGAAGAACTTTGATACGGGTTCGATGAAGGGCGGGGGCTATGTGTCGAACTTCATCGGCTTTGTACCCGCTGAGAAGCCAGAAGCGGTCGTCCTCGTTATGGTCGACAACCCTAAAGGCGGCTCCTATTACGGCTCAACGGTCGCGGGGCCCGCGTTCAAGTCGATCGCACAGTCGGTGATTCGCCGCCTGAGGATTCCGCCGACGGTAGCCTTATCTGATCCTGAGCCTGCGCCGCGGGTTGTGGCGGAGAAGCCGAATGCGGCCGCCCCTCAGCCCGCCGCGAAGAAGCCTAAAGCTCCCTCCGTGACGATCAAGGCCAAACCGGTTTCAAGGGTTGCTGACAAGAATCACGCGGCTCAAGGGCCGCCAGCCCCGGCCGCGAAGAAGCGTACGACGCCGAAGGACGACAAGAAGGTAAACCCAAGCCGCTGATGCGGTTCCAAGACACCTTCACCCAAGCGGGCGTTGAGCCCTCGCGTATCGAGGGCGATGCTGAAGTTGCGCGCTGGACCACCGACTCCCGGCAGGTAGGTAGGGGAGACTGCTTTGTCTGCATGCCCTCCGACAATACGGATTCGCACCAGTTCCTCGGCGGAGCTCGCGAGGCGGGCGCCGTCGCTGCCGTCGTTCATTCTGAGGCTGGGTTCACTCTGGCGCGGTCGTTCGGGCTGGCGACGGCTTTTATTGAACCCGGTACTCAACCACTCCTCGAAGGGCCAACGTCGTCGGAAACACCCGAGCAACGGATCCGACGCACGACCGGCCAGTTCTCGGACGCGCTTTGGCGACTGGCCAAGGTCGCGTTTGGTGATCCGTCCTCCAAGCTGATCGTGTTCGGCGTGACGGGCACGAACGGCAAGACGACCACCGCATGGCTGATCCGCGACATCATGAATCTGCTCGGCGTGCCCTGCGCGTACATTGGCACGCTGGGTTTCGGTCTCCCTCATCTCCCCCTCTCCTCTTCAGGGGAGAGGGGGCTGGGGTGTGAGGGGCACTGGGATGAAGAACTCCGTCCCCTCGCCAACACGACGCCCTTCACCATCGAGCTCAACGCTATGCTCGCCGAGGCGGTCGCGCGCGGGTGCAAGGCAGTCGCGATGGAAGTCTCCTCGCACGCCTTGGCCGAGCGAAGATCCGAGGGCGTTGAGTTCGATGTCGCGGTGTTCACGAACTTGAGCCAGGACCACTTGGACTATCACGGCTCGATGGAAGCGTACGAAGCCGCCAAATTGCGGCTGTTCACCCATCTCCCCCTCTCCGCGAGTGATTCGTCTCGCGGGGAGGGGGTCGGGGGGTGGGGAGCGACTTCCCCTCGCCTCGGTGGCTTGTCCGGGGAGAGGGGGCCGCGAGCGGTTGTCAATATCGATGATCCACTCGGTGCCAAATGGATCGAGGAAGGGGCACTCAGTTGGGCCCAAGATTTTGGATTCACTCGCTACCATCGTTGCGACGTGAGTGGCAGGGAGATCAGCATCGGGCTCGATCGTATCGAGCTTGAGATAGATCTTCGCAACGACTACTCCGGGCAAACTCAGGGGGAAGCAATCGTGGAAGTGCCGCTCGGTGGTGGCTTCAATGCCATGAATGTTTTGGCCGCTACCTCGGCGGTCATTGCAGCGGGCATCCATCTCGATCAACTTGTCGAAGTGCTGCCTCATGTTCGCCCCGTGCCGGGCCGCTTCGAACCCGTCCCCAACGACGCCGGCATCGGCATCATCGTAGACTACGCCCACACTCCCGACGCGCTTGACAAGCTTCTGGAGACTGCTCGCCCGCTGACGAAGGGCCGGATCATCACGGTCTTCGGATGCGGCGGCGACCGCGACAAATCGAAGCGCCCGCTCATGGCGAAGGCCGCCGAGCGGGGAAGCGACATCGTGGTCGTCACGAGCGACAACCCACGGACTGAGGACCCCGACGCGATCATCGCGGATATCCTCGCCGGTCTCCCCACCCCCCAACCCCCTCCCCTCGAAGACGATAGCATTTCGAGGAGAGGGGGAGTTTGGATCGAACCCGACCGACCGGCAGCCGTGGCGCTCGCTGTTAAACTCGCCGAACCGGGCGATTGCGTGATCATCGCCGGCAAGGGGCATGAAAACTATCAGATCATCGGCCGCACGAAGGTTCCGATGGATGACCGCGAGCTTGCTCGCGAGGGGCTGAAGCAGCGATGAGGATTCCTCTGGAGGAACTTGCCGAGCGCTTCGGCGGCGCGCTCGTCCCATCGACTCTCAAGTCTGAAGTCACCGGCTTCGCCACCGACTCCCGCGATGTGAAGCCAGGGGATTTGTTCATTGCGATTCGCGGTGCCAACGTCGACGGGCATGAGTTCGCCGGCAAAGCGCGCGAACTCGGCGCGGTAGCTTCGCTTGTCGAGCGTGAAGTCGAGGGGCCCCACATCCTCGTGGATGAGGTTGTCGGTGCGCTTGCCCGCATGGCATTGAGCTACCGTCGAGATTTCACGGGCCCGGTCATCGGCATCACAGGTAGCGCGGGGAAAAGCTCCGCGAAGGAGTTCGTCGCCGCGGCGCTGGCTCCGCTCGGGCGCGTGATGAAGACGGAAGGCAATCGGAACACCGAGTACACCGCCCCCCTCATGTGGGCCGGGCTCCCCCTCTCCGCGAGTGGCTCGTCTCGCGGGGAGGGGGCTGGGGGGTGGGGAACTCCCGCCTCGGTCGTGGTCGAAATGGGCATGCGGGGCCTTGGCCAAATCCGACACTTGGCATCCTTCTCCAAGCCGAACATCGCCCTGATCACCAA
>JANJUB010000083.1 GCA_024710805.1 Fimbriimonadaceae bacterium
GTTGAAGTTGTGCGAGTTGTTTCGGTTAAAGGCGACGCGCTTGCCGTCGGCCGCGAAGCTGACATCGGCGACTTCGTTCAGCTTAGTCGCCGATGGGAACCCACCTTCGGGCGAAATGAGTCGAAGGCCCGCCGTGAACGATCCTGGAGTGTCGTGGCTCGTGATGTAAGCGATCTTGCCGTCGGGGGTCCAGCCACGGACGATTTCCGCGCCGGGTTCGAACGTCAGACGCTTCGGCTCACCGCCCTCGGTGGGCATCACGAACACGTCAGCATTTCCATCGTACGTGCCCGTGAACGCAAGCCATTTACCATCCGGCGAAAACGAGGCAAACTGCTCCGAGCCGGGGTGGGTAGTTAGGCGTCGGGCGAGGCCGCCGGTGAGTTCGGCTGACCAAAGATCGCCGGCGTAGGTAAAGACGACCGTATTGCCATGCACGGCCGGGAACCGCATCAGGCGCATTTCGGAACTGGCGCCAACTTGGCTCAAAGCGAGTGCGGCGAGTGAAACGAGCATAGAACCTCCTGGTAACTTCCTTGCACGTTACCTGCTCGGAGGCCCGCCCTGGGACCTTAGCCACGCCCCCTAAGCTTCGCTTTCTTCGTACTTGTCGCGAAGCGCGGCAACGACGTTCGGATCGGCGAGCGTCGTCGTGTCGCCCAGCGCCCGACCTTCGGCTACATCGCGCAGCAATCGCCGCATGATCTTGCCCGAACGGGTCTTGGGCACGTCCGCCGTGATGAAGATATCGTCTGGCCTCGCAATGGGCCCGATTTTCGCCGCCACGTGATCCTTCAGCGCCTTGATCATGACGTCCGGCGTCACCTGCGGATGATCGTGCTTGAAGTCTTCCTTGATGATCACGAATGCGCAGATCGACTGCCCCTTCAGGTCGTGGGTCTTGCCGATGACCGCCGCTTCGGCGACGGCCGGATGGTCCACCAGCGCCGATTCAACTTCCATCGTCGAGATGTTGTGGCCCGCAACGAGCATGATGTCATCGACCCGTCCGAGCAGCCAGATGTAGCCATCTTCATCGACCTTGCAGCCGTCGCCCGCGAAGTACTTGCCCGGGAATTTGCCCCAGTAGGTGTCTACATACCGCTGGTGATCGCCCCAGATACCCCGCAGCATCGAGGGCCACGGGTGGAGCAGCGCGAGGAAGCCGCCGACCTGCTCTCCCATCTGGTGCGGCTTGTCGCCCTTTCCGCCAACTGACGATGGTGAGCCGATCTGGGCCAGGATCTCACCCTCCTCGTCGAGGACACCAACCTGTACTCCCGGCAGCGGGCGCGTCGCCGAGCCGGGCTTTGTCTCCGTGATCCCCGGCAATGGCGAGATCATGATTGCGCCCGTCTCCGTCTGCCACCAGGTGTCTACGATCGGGCAACGCCCTCCGCCGATCTTCTTGTGGTACCAAATCCACGCCTCTGGGTTGATCGGTTCGCCGACCGAACCGAGCAGGCGCAGCGAACTCAGGTCGCATGCTTCGGGATAGTGGTCGCCCCACTTCATAAACGCCCGGATTGCCGTCGGTGCGGTGTACAGGATCGTGACCCGGTGCCGCTCGATCATCCGCCAGAAGCGGTCCTTGTCCGGGGCATCCGGCGCGCCCTCGTAGAGGAATACCTTGGCGCGGTTGGCCAGCGGTCCGTAAACGACGTAGCTGTGCCCGGTCACCCAGCCGCAGTCCGCCGTACACCAGAAGAGGTCGCCCGGCTTGTGGTCAAACACCATCTTGAACGTCGCCGCGACGCCGGTCATATAGCCTCCGGTCGAGTGGACGATGCCCTTCGGCTTGCCCGTCGATCCGCTCGTGTAGAGGATGTACAACCGGTCTTCGGGGTCCATAGGCTCGCACGGGCATTCCGCCGACTGAGCAGGCACCAAATCGTCCCACCAGATATCCCGACCCTCGGTCCAATGATGTGAGGCGAGGTCACCCGCGCGGCGGTAGACGAGCACGTTGGTGATCGTCGGACAACCCATTGCGAGCGCCTCGTCGGTGATGTGCTTCAGCTGCACGATTTGGCCGCGTCGCCAACCGCCATCGGCGGTCACGACCACCTTCGCGCCCGCGTCGTTGATGCGCTCGGCGAGGGAATCCGCGCTGAATCCGCCAAACACCACCGAGTGGATCGCGCCGATTCTCGCGCAAGCCAGCATCGCCATCGGCAGTTCCGGCACCATCGGCATGTAAAGACACACGCGGTCGCCCTTCCCCACCCCAAGCGACTTCAGCGCGTTGGCAATCCGACTCACGTCACTCTTCAGCTCGGCATAGGTGATCGTGCGCTGATCGCCCGGCTCACCTTCCCAGATGAACGCAACTTCGTTGCCCGCTCCGGCTTCGACGTGGCGATCGACGCAGTTGTCGCACGCGTTCAGCGTGCCGCCGAGGAACCACTTCGAATCGGGACAGTTCCACTCGAGCGCCGTCGTCCACGGGGTCATCCACCGAAGGGTGTTCGCCCAGTTCGACCAGTAGTCGACGAGTTCCTCGTCGTAGATCGCGGGATCCGCGAAGCCGGCTTGGGCCACAAACTCAGCCGAAGGCGCAAACGTTCGCGACTCGTCGAGGAGGGTGTCGATGGTGTGGTGATCAGTCACCCCGAGGTTTTACCCGCGCTCACCCCAACCCATAGCGGAACGGGTCGGCGTCATCGAACACCGGCGTCAGTTCGGCAGTCACGAACGCCCGTCCGCTCACGCGCGGAACAATCGCATCCCCCTCCCATCGGTACGAGGCCAAGAACACTCCCCCCGTCACCGACTCCTGCCGCCAAGCCGCACCCTCCGCCAAATGCCCGTCGAGCGCAAGGCACGCAACCTTTGCGCTCGTGCCCGTGCCACAAGGGGATCGATCGTAAGCCCGACCCGGACACAACACAAAGTTGCGCGCGCCGCCCGGTTGGTTCGCGTACAGCTCGATGTGGTCGATCAGCACCCCGTCGACCACGAGTTCACCCATCGCCTGACGCGCCGCCATCGTGTAAGCGAGCAAGTCATCGAGCCGATCCGAGGACATGAGTTCGATCGGCACTTCTGCGATGAAGAATCCGTTGCCGCCGTAGGCGAGATCGCCGCGCAGCACCGCCGGAAATCCACCCGGACGGGCGCCTACTTCGACCTGGAAACCCGCGGTCAAGCGCCGGCTCGGCACGTTCTCGATCGTGATCATCCGCTCCTTCTCGAACCACGCCTTGACCGTCCCCACCGGAGTATCGAGCACGACGGTGTCTCCGCCCGCTCGACCCAGGAATCGCAAAGTCTCCGCCACCCCGATCGTGCCGTGGCCGCACATGCCCAGATAGCCGACGTCGTTGAAGAAAATGACCCCGGCATCCGAGCCCTGATTCACCGGCGGCGTCAGCAACGCCCCCACAACCGCATCATGCCCGCGAGGCTCCTTCACGAGGCCACAACGCAAGTGGTCGTAGTCCTTGCGGAAAGATTCGCGTCGCTCGGCCATGGTCGATCCCTTCAGGGGCGGGAATCCGGCGACAACGGTCCGGGTCGGCTCACCCTCGGTGTGCGAGTCAATGATCTGCAGGCGGTCTGGCATCGGCGGTAAGGTTAGCCTATGCGTGTTAACGCTTACCTAGCTGGCCAACTTGAGCCGGCCGAGGGCAATGCCCTCCTCAGTCTGAACCCCTCTCAACCCGACGATGTCGTGATCGAGGGTGCCGTAGGCACCTCTGATCAAGCCGCCCGAGCGCTGAACGCCGCCGCAAATGCCACGTGGGCCTCACGATCCGGCCCCGAACGCGCCGAAGTGCTCTACCGATGGGCGGGCAAAATCGGCGAACGCACCGAGGAGATGGCCCAAGCCATCGCCCGCGAAGTCGGCAAACCGATCGGCGAGGCGCGCGGCGAAGTGGGCCGTTGTGTCGCCATCCTTCGCTACTATGCGGGCGAGTGCGTCCGCGAAGTCGGCAGTGTGGTCCCCGCTCTGACCGCGGGCTCGCTCCAGTATTCGCTGCGCCAACCGGTCGGCCCTTGTGTACTGATCACGCCGTGGAACTTCCCGATGGCGATCCCGCTGTGGAAGGCCGCTCCCGCCCTCGCGTACGGCAACACCGTCGTGCTGAAGCCGTCTGAGCTGAGCCCGTACTGCGCCCAGTTACTCGCCGAGACCGCCCACGCCGCCGAAGTCCCGGCTGGGGTCTTCAACGTGCTCCAGGGAACGGGTGCCGGAGTCGGTGCCGCTCTCCTCGAAGGCGGGTTGGCGAAGGCGGTCAGCTTCACCGGTTCGCAGAAAGTCGGCATGATGCTGGCCGAAGCCGCCGCGCGCGCGAACATCAAGTTTCAGGGCGAAATGGGCGGCAAGAACGTCGCCCTCGTCGCGCACGATGCAGACCTCGACCAAGCTGCCGCGCTCATCGCCGGAGGCGCTTTCCGCTTCGCTGGCCAGAAGTGCACCGCGACCAGCCGGGTGGTCGCCGACCGACGGGTGATCGCCGAACTCACGATCAAGCTGCGCGAGCAGATCGCCAAACTGCCACTCGCGCCGGTCACCGACGCCGCCTGCGCCGTCGGTCCGCTTATCACCGCCACGTCTCGCGACAAGGTCGTCGGCAAAATGGGCAGCCTCGCGCCGGTGCTTCCGGAGTTGCCCGGCTACTTCCTCCCGCCGACGATGCTCGAAGACCTCGACCCCGACAGCGTCCTCGCGCAAGAAGAGCTGTTCGCGCCGGTTCTCGCGGTCATGGCCGCCGACAACCTCGATCGAGCGATCGAGATCGCGAACCGAACCCCGTTTGGGCTCAGTGCCGCGCTGTTCACGAAGAACATCGGGCAAGCCCTCACCTACATCAACCGCATCGAGGCGGGCATGGTGCGCGTCAATGGCGACACCACCGGCGTCGATCCCCACGCGCCGTTCGGCGGCATGAAGGGATCGAGCACCCATTCCCGCGAGCAGGGCCGCGCCGCAATCGAGTTCTACACCGACATCAAGACGGTTCAGATCAATCCGTGAGCCGGACGACCCTGCTAATCGTGGGCGGTGGTACGGGCGGAGTGGCGGCGGCGATCGCCGCCGCTTCGCTCGGCATCGACGTGATCCTCACCGAGGAGACGATCTGGCTCGGCGGGCAGCTGACGAGCCAGGGCGTCCCTCCGGATGAGCACCCTTGGATCGAGTCCACCGGATGCACTCCGCGCTACCGCGAGTTCCGCGAGCGGGTCCGCGCTCGCTACCGCGCCATGCCCGACCTAAAGGCTCAGTATCGACGTGATTCCGAACTCAATCCCGGCGGCGGTTGGGTTAGCCGTCTCTGCTTCGAGCCGCCGGTCGGGGCCGCCGTCCTCAACGAGATGTTGCCGCCGAGAGTCGAGGTTCGCTACCGCCGCAAGCCGGTGGGGGCTGAAGTCTCGGGGGATCGCGTCACCGCGGTGGTGCTTTGGAATCTGGAAACCGGCGAGGATGAGCGGATCGAGGCCGACTGGGTGATCGATGCGACCGAGCTGGGCGACCTCCTTCCCCTGACCGGAACCGAGTACGTGATCGGGGCCGAGTCGCGCACCGAAACCGGCGAACCTCACGCTCCCGACCGCGCCGAACCCGACAATGTCCAAGGCCTCACGTGGTGTTTCCGGGCCGCTGTCTCCCCCTCCCCGCATGCGGGTGGGGTAGCACCAGGTTCCTACCAACTTTGGCGCAACTACGTCCCCCAGTTCACCTTCGGCAACCCGTGGCCGGGGCCCTTGCTTGGCTTCGAGGTGCTCCACGCCCACACCGGCGAGCCGCGCACCCTGCCGCTGATGCGGGACGACGGCGACTTCTACGCGCTCTTCCCCTATCGCCAGCAGGTCGATCCTGCCAAGTGGTCCGTCCCCCGAGCCGCCAGCACCCTGGTCAACTGGCCTCAAAACGACTACTTCACCGAGTCCATCCTTGATGTCGATCCGGCGGGCAGCCGCTCCGCGATTCCTGGTGCCTCCGGCCCGATCAGCGAGGCGCGGTTGATGGAGTCCATCGAGCTGTCACTTTGCCTCATGCATTGGCTCCGCACCGAGGCCCCCCGCCACGACGGCGGCGTCGGCTATCCGGAACTGGAGTTCGACGGCGGGGGGTTCCCCGAAGTCGAGGGCGTGCCGTCCGGATTCGCGCTCTATCCCTATATCCGCGAGGCGCGACGGATTCGATCCCTCAGCACGGTGCGCGAACAAGACGTCTCGGCGGACGCTCACCCCGGCCTCGATCGTGCCCCGAGCTTTGCCGACTCCATCGGCATCGGGGCGTACCGGCTCGATCTGCACCCCAGCACCAACGGCGCCAACACGATCGACACGAGTAGCCTGCCGTTCGAGATCCCCCTCGGTCTGATCATCCCGCAGCGGATGCGCAACCTCCTCGCCGCCGCCAAGAACGTGGGCACCACCCACCTCACCAACGGGTGTTACCGGCTCCACCCCATCGAGTGGAACCTCGGCGAAGCCGCCGGGCTGCTGGTGGCGTTCTCGCACGAGCGAAAAACCGAACCCCACGCGGTGCACGGCTCGCCGGAGGAGTTTCTGATGCGGGTCGAAGATCAGGGAATCCGGCGACAGTGGCCGCGGGATCTCAAGCTCAGAGCGCTGTAAAGTTCACTCTCGAAATCGGTCGAAGAAGGCATCGTCAACATCGAAAACGGTGCGCGGCTTAACTCCGATCGCTAGACGCTCCATCAGGCTGATCAACTTGTCCGCATCGACAAGTTCGATGGCGGGCACTCCTTCTCGTATTGCCTCCCGCTCTGCATCTCTCGTAAACGTGCCGGTCGTCAAAATGATGCCTTTGTCAGTCCGACCGCTCATCGCACCGCGGAAGTTGCGCACGGTTTCTGCTCCAACTGAACCTTGGTAGCGCTTGCACTGAAACAGCACGCTAAATGATACGAGTTCATTCACTTGGAGAATGCCGTGTCCATCGATGCCACCGTCCCCGGATCGTCCTGTAACCTCAACCTCTGCGAAACCTGACTTCCGTAGGATGTGCTGGCAAAGCCGCTCGAAGCCCCTGGGAGGAAGCCCCTTGATGGTATCGAGCAACGGAGTAGAAGACTCTATGTCTGCGTCGGCATCGCTTACACTCTCGACTTCAGTCACCTGCGCCGACGCAGACTTGTTCTTGTCAATGTCGCGCCGACGGCCGATCTTCCAAAGCGTCTCAGGGTCCACCTCCCAACCCTCTGGAGTCAGGCGCCAGATACCACGCGTGGAGGCGTCAATCAAACCTGCTTCCTTAAGGTTGTTCCGCGCCCACGCGACTTCGTTCTGCGCGGCGTTACCGCCTGATGCCAAAACCCGCTCCCGTTCAGCCGTACCGCCGTGAACAAGGTCGGCAACCCTTCGCGAGACTTCGCCTGCCGGCCCCTCGCCACCCATCTCACGCAGAACCCGGATGAGGGGACCATAGACACGGACGAATCGTCCCTCTGACGGTGGTGGTCTCATCCCTGAACTATACACGTACTGGGACTATAACGAGACTCAGCGCTGCGGCACCTTCAGCGTGAACCCACCCACGGGGCCATCCCCGATGTCGTACATCCAGTCGACGATCGAGCCTGGGTCGAGCGACATCTCGTCTCCTTTCTTCACGCCTTTCAAGACCAGAGGATCGACGTCCAGACGTCCGTGATACCAACCGTTCTCAAAGCGGTCGAGGCGGATCCACACATTCTCAACCCCTTCCGGCTTCGAAACCTTGCCACACACCGCGAACTTCCCCCTGCTGCCGTGCTTGGCATAAGCCTCCAAAAACTCAGGCAAACGCCGCTTGGCCATCGCGACCGCCGCGCCCCGGCCATCTTGGTCCACGGTCTGGGAGGTCTTCGTCGCGGATACGACGCCTTGACCAATCACAACTACGACCGCCACCGCAACGACGAGGAGAGCCGCCAGCAACGCGACAAACTTGCTCACAACGAATCGTACGTTGGGTGGGGGTGATTTGCTTCCGCCAACCAATCGGCAATCTCGATGACCGGGGCCGCCCAAACGGGCTGACGCACCAACCAACGGGCATACATTCGCACCGCCGCCGAATCAGCCGCCGGTCCAAAGCTGAGGATCAGCCACTGCCCTTGGGAGATCGCGATTTGCGTCACCAAGCCCAGCGCGACTGCGTCCATCGAGTCGCCACGGTAGCATCGGAGCTCCTGTTTGGATTCCGGGCTGTTGAATCCATCGTGCGACGAACGGATGGTGTCGTACTCCTCGCGCAGCGCGTTGCCCAGCAGATCGTCGTTCAGCCGGACAATCGAGCGGTGCACGACTTGGGGAATGACGGGCAAC
>JANJUB010000126.1 GCA_024710805.1 Fimbriimonadaceae bacterium
CGCTACCGGGAACTCGATAGAACGCGCAGAACCGGCACCGCACCCAGCACACGTTCGTGTAGTTCAGGATGCGGCCGATGATGTAGCTGACCGTGCGCCCGGGCACGCGCTGCTGGCGACGATGGTCGGCCATTGCGGCGAGGTCGAGCAGATTCGGATGGTTGAAGAGCGCAAGGGCGTCTTCGGGGGTGATGCGTTCGCCAGCGTACACCTTGTCGGCAATCGCGTCGATAGAGGGGAGGGGGGCGATGGTCGCCATCACCTAAGATTCTACTCGCGCGGGCCCGTCCAGGTTCGCAAGGCTACGCGGCGGCCGCGATTTTCGGCTTGGGAATCCACTCGTCGAGTTCTTCCTCGGTGGCGCGTCCGTGCTGATACAACACCTCGCCAGCGAGGGCGTAGTGCTGGGTCCAGCGGTGGCGGAGCCACTGGCGGGGAGTAAGAACCCCCTCGCGAACGCGCGACTCGAGTTGCTCGAGATTGAGTTCTTCACCGGGTTCGCCCGCGTGGTCGACGACCCAACGTCCCCAGAAATCGCGTAAACCGATCCAGTTCGTCATAGCAATTCTATAGACGATTTCTGGCGTTGCCGAGTTGCCCGGTCCTGGGCCCCGCAACGACGCAACCATCCGAAAACGGATGAATTGGAGGATGGCGCGCTCGAGAGGACTCGAACCTCCGACCTACAGGTCCGCAACCTGTTGCTCTATCCACTGAGCTACGAGCGCGTGAGCCAAGAGAATACCCCGAAGTCGGGGTCCGGTATCCTAGGCGAGATGAAGCGTTTTCTCCTTCCCGTGGCTCTGCTGGGCCTTCTTGTTGTGGGCTGCAAGCCGGCGGGGCCGAGCCTTGACGGAACCTGGACGATGGGCGGCGACGCCTTTAAGGACGTTCCCGGAGGCAAGGGTTCCGGAACGATGAAGTTCTCCGGCGACAAGGTCGAGATCACCATGACCATCGAAGCGGCGGAGATGGGCACGCTCGTGATGACTGCTTCGGGCAAGTACACCCTGGAAAAGGACCAGTACAACCACACGATTGACTCGGCCAAGGTCGACGCCTCCAAGATCAACGAAGCGATCCGAAAGGTCGTCGAGTCGCAGTTCAAGGAAGAAGACGTCAAGAAGCAAATGTCTGAGAATGCCAAGGCGACGATCAAGTTCGTCGATGACAAGACGGTCGAGATGACCAGCGGCCAAGGCAAGATTCTGCTGACCCGCAACTAAGTTCGCTTTATGGCCAGTTCGTTCGGGGTTCTGTTTCGCGTTGCGACGTGGGGAGAATCCCACGGCGGCGGAGTGGGAGTGGTGGTGGATGGATGTCCGCCTCGGCTCCCGATTTCTTTGACCGACATCCAACTCGAACTCGACCGCCGCCGGCCGGGCCAGTCCTCTCTGGTGACCCAGCGCAAGGAGGGCGACCGCGTCGAGATCCTGAGCGGCGTTCAGGATGGCCTCGCACTCGGGACGCCCATCGCGATGCTGGTCCGCAACGAGGACGCCCGCAGCCGCGACTACGACGAGATGCGCGAGAAGTATCGCCCGAGCCATGCCGATTACACGTACGACGAGAAGTACGGCATCCGCGCTTGGTCGGGCGGAGGCCGGGCGAGCGCCCGCGAGACCATCGGCCGGGTCGCTGCGGGGGCCATCGCCAAGCAGGTTCTGCGTTGTTTCGGCGTCGAAGTGTTGGCGTGGGTGGATCAAGTCCAACATCTGCAAGCCTCGGTCGATTCGGAGACGGTCAGCCTCGGCCAGATCGAAGCGACGCCCGTGCGATGCCCCGACCCCGTGATGGCCGAGCAGATGATCTCGCACATCGAGGCAATCCGGAAAGCGGGGAACTCAGTAGGTGGAGTGATCTCGTGCGTCGCGCGCGGGGTGCCCGCCGGGTGGGGCGAGCCGGTGTTCGACAAGCTGGAGGCTGACCTAGGCAAGGCGGTCCTGTCGCTTCCCGCATGCAAGGGATTTGAAATCGGTAGCGGATTTGCGGGGACGCTGCTCACCGGATTGGAACACAACGACGCCTATCGGGCAGACGACCAGGGCGGCGTGTACACACCCACCAACCGATCGGGTGGAATTCAAGGCGGGATCTCGAACGGCATGCCGATTCTATTGCGAGCCGCGTTCAAGCCGACGGCGACCGTCATGCACGAGCAAGATACCGTGACCGTCGAGCACGAGAACACCACGTTGCAGGGTAGAGGACGCCATGACGCTTGCGTTCTTCCGCGGGCGGTTCCGATGGTCGAGGCGATGGTGGCGCTGGTGCTCGCCGACCATGCTCTGAGGCAGGCGGCTTTACGTTCGGTTAACGTGGACAGGATACAATGTTAACGAGAGGCGTGTGCGCCAGGAGATCATCTTGCAGAGTCCAGACGTCGTCCCGGCTGCCATGAACGAGGGTAAACGCTTATTCGAAGGCGAGCCCAAACTTGCCGCGAAGGCAGTTGATTTCTTCTACGGCTCATTTCAGGCGCTGAAAAAGATTTCCCTGGACATTCCGGCGAACCAAGTCACGGCGCTGATCGGCCCGTCCGGTTGCGGAAAGTCCACGTTCCTTCGGTGTTTGAACCGGATGAACGACCTCATCGACGGGACGCGGCTCACCGGCAGCATCACGCTGGACGGACAAGACATCTATGCCCCGGAAGTCGACGTGGTCGCTCTCCGAAAGCGGATTGGCATGGTGTTCCAGAAGCCGAACCCGTTCCCGATGTCGATTTACGACAACATCGCTTACGGGCCCCGGATTCACGGTATCCGTGACCGGAACGCTCTGGACGAGCTAGTCGAGCGGAGCCTGCAGGCGGCGGCGCTGTGGGACGAAGTCAAGGACAAGCTGCGGGAAAGCGGCAACGCTCTCTCCGGTGGCCAGCAGCAGCGGCTGTGCATTGCGCGCACGATGGCGGTGGATCCCGAGATCATCCTCATGGACGAGCCGTGTTCCGCCCTCGACCCGATCGCAACCGCTCGCATCGAGGACCTCATCTTTGAACTGAAGTCGCAGTTCACGATCGTCATCGTCACGCACAACATGCAGCAGGCGCAGCGCACGAGCGATATCACCGCCTTCTTCATGATGGGCGAGTTGATCGAGATGGGCGCGACGAAGGACATCTTCCTTCTGCCTCAGAAGAAGCAGACTGAGGATTACATCTCGGGTCGCTTCGGCTAGCCTAGCGCCGGCGCATGAAGGGGATACATCTTGCCTTCAGTCCGGTAATGTAGTTTTCCATCCGAAACTGCGGATCGGCCTTCGCTCTGGCCCAGATCTCGGCATTTTGTTCGGTGATAGAAAACTGCGCGTTGCTCATGAGTTCCGCCATCTGGGTCTGGCGAGAACTGAACATGGACGCTGCGGTGGTGGGTAGTCCGGGGTGCCGCAGGCTGAACAAGCCTGAGTGGAAACGATCCACCGTCAGTGCAGGCCTTCGAATCGCAATCATCATCTGCCCTTTCGGCCACTCCGGAACTCGGCCCATGATGCCAGCATCATGCAGATCGAGAAACGGGTGATCAATGATCTCCACTTGAACAGGTCCTGTTCGAAAGGTCGCCGCGGACTTAAGAAGGTAGACCTCGCGCGGCTCTCCATCTGGACCACGCATTGTGCTCGTGTATGCCCCCGGCGCATCACGTTGGAGGATAGCGATCGAGTCCTGTCCGTCTGATGGCCCGAAGTCAAGTCCTGCGTTTTGGATGACCTGTGCTGCCTGATCCTCCGACGAATAGAACAGCCATGCTTCCGTCGAGTCCGTCGGGTTGAGCTGGACAAAGACCAGGTCCGAGCCCGCCATGAAGGGATAGGGAGCGCGTGTAGTGTACTTCAAGACACCCCAAGCGATCAGCGTTCCGAGTCCGATTCCGCCGAATCCGAAGACGAGCAGTCTGCGCCGTGGGCTCATCCCAGCATCTTACGACAAACAGTTAAGCGGGCGCGTCGATCAGCTCGATCCGGCGGGTATGGCGTCCGCCTTCGAAAGGCTCGGACAAGAAGATGTCAACCAGGTGCAGGGCGGTCTCCAATTCCATCATGCGCTCGCCGAGCGACAGCATGTTAGCGTCATTGTGTTGCCGGGTCAGTCGGGCCGAGTCTTCGTTCCATGCCAGCCCGCAGCGGACGCCGGGAATGCGGTTCGCGACCATGGCCTCGCCGTTCCCTGACCCTCCCAGCACAATGCCTCGCTCGAGTTTGCCAGCCGCAACGTCGATTGCGACGGGCCGGATGAAGGTCGGGTAGTCGGTAGAGTCCGCGGTAAAGGTGCCGTAGTCTTCGACCAAGTGCCCTTGCTTGCGGAGATGAGAGACGATGGCCTCCTTGTATCGAAACCCAGCGTGGTCCGAGGCAACACCAATCTTCATCGCGCCGAGAATACCAAAGCACGAACGCCCTACACCGTTCGGCGTAGGGCGTTCAGAGACCCGAAGGAGAACTTACGGGCGCGGTTCGGCGATGAGGCCAGGAACGCCGTTCAGATCGTACGGCATTTCGAAGCACTCGATGATGGGGCTGCCAGCCTGCTGGGTGTCCGGAGCCGTCTTGTCCTGGAACGAGGCGCGGGAGCTAAACCACTTGGCGTGGCCGTCCACGAAGTTCACCGAGACGCCCCTCGTATAGCGGGGGTGGCCCGGGAAGTTCGTTCGATCGAGCGGCCCGGCCGGCACTCGATAAAGCGCACGATACGGGAATCGCGGATCGTTGCCTACCGGCACGTTCGGGTTCGTTACGCCAGCGTTCTGGTACTTCGAATCGAAGAACATGGGCGTACCCGCGACATCGTCGACCGCACCCTCGCTGAGGACGGGGTCATTGCCGAACAGCGTCGGCGCGACGGCAGGATCTTCGAAGACGGCAAAGTTGAACGCGAAGCTGGCTCGCGTGATGCCCTGGGCCGGCGTCATGCCGATCGTGGCCAGAATCTGCTGCCATCGAATGGCGTTCTCATCGCCCGGAGCGTTCAGAATCTCCTTGTTCTTGGTGTAGGGCTGGAGCGCATCGAAGATCGCGAAGACCTGCGCGCCAGGCTGAACGATTCCGTTCGGGGTGTTCAGCGCGTAGGCGCTCTGACCGAACACACCGTCGTGATCAGCGTTGTACATGAGCACGGCGATGGCGTTCTGCTTGAGATTGCTGAGTCCGGCCGTCTTCTTCGCCGCTTCTTTCGCCTGGGCGAACACGGGGAAGAGAATCGCGGCGAGAATCGCGATGATAGCAATCACAACGAGAAGTTCGATCAGCGTGAAGGCTGCCTTTCTGTTCATTCAATATCCTCCAATTCGGTGGCGGCGAGGCTCCGTCGCCATCGTCCGCATGCTGGCCCAGGGCCGGAACAAACGTCATGATAGCCGAAAACAGACCGTTATGCCAAGGTTAAGGCATAACAGGTTTTCTTGCCAGCCAAAAAACACCGCTAAAGCCACCACGGATCGATGCCGGTCAAGGCCACCGTCATCGATCCGTCGACTGCGCCCCCCTCGTTAAGGGATGATTGTGATGGTCACCGACCGGACCACGCCGCGGTAGATTGCGCTCATGGTGCGCACCTGCACGATTGGAAGGGCCATCGTCGAAAAGGTAAACGACCCGCTCGTTGTGTGCTGAGGCACGCTCACATACGCGGGAACGTTGATCGCCGTCGTGTTCGTCGTCAGGCCAACGGCGACCCCGCCGGTCGGTGCGGCCAAGCTGACGTTCACCATACCGTTGCCCGAGGTGCCGCCTTGAATGGTCGTCGGAGTCACCACCAGCGATTGCAGAACCGGCGGCGGGCTCAATGTCACGGTCGCTTGCTTCGTGACCCCGTTGTAGGTCGCGGTTACGGTGCCCGTCTGCACTGAAGGAACCGCGGTATGGGTCACCGCGAACGTCTTCCAGCGAATCCCAGCGGGAAGGATCACGTTCGCCGGCACCGTGATGTAGGGCGACGTATCGCTCAGCGTTACAGTCGTTGGCGAAGCCGGAATGGCGGTTAACACGGCCAGACCCGTCAACGACGTCTCTCCAGCAATCACGATTTCTCGGTTCATCGAGAGGCTTTGCAGTCCAAGCACCGGCATCACCGACAGCGTGGCCGAGCGGGTGATCCCGTCAAGCGCGGCGGTAACCGTCCCGGTCCAGAAGGTCGCGACGGGCAGGGTCGCCAGCGTAAAGCTCGAGCTTTCCTGCCCAAACGGAACGGTGGTCGAAGCCGGGGTCGTGATCGCCGTGCCGTTGTCCGACAAGTTGACTGTGACGTTGCCGTAATAAGCATGCCCGTCGAGCGTGACCGTTCCGGTGGCGTTGTTCCCACCCGTCACCGCAGTTGGCGAGATCGTCAACTTATCGAGGATGCCCGCCTTCCGATTCAGGTTATCCGTAAACAGAGCGTATTCAAAGGTCGATGGCATGGAGCCCTTGTGGCTGACCACGACCGTATAGTCTCCGGCGATCGGTGAAGCGATATACACCTGCTCAACGTTGTCACGCACGTTGTCGCCGGTGGTCGCCGCATTCGCCGGACTTGCAGGGTTGAGCACCCAAGGATAATGCGTTGTACCGGTCGGGCCGATCACGCGAACGTCGAGGTCCCGGACGAGCATGGGCGTGGTCGGATCGACCGCCCAAGTTGGAGGAGTACCCGCCGGATCGGTCCAGCAGATCGTCACCTTGATCGGCCCGCTGCCGTCGTACGTAAACTTGCGGCTCATAGAAGGCTTGCTCGGTCCAAGGGTATCGGAACGGACGCGGGAGTCCTTCTTGGCGTGGCCGACCGTTGTGTCCTCGGTCAAGAGCGAACAGGCCGCCTCGACGTTCATCAGGCCCCAGCCAAACATGTAGTCGGGGCCGGGATTGGGACCGCACTCGTCGGCGGTATGGATGATCAGGCCGCGGAGGGCGTAGTTCTTGAAGTCTTGACCGGCGTAACGGTTGCGGATGTGCTGGACGATCAAGCCCGCCGATCCGGCAGCATTGGGCGATGACATCGAGGTTCCACTTGAGGTTGCATACGCGGTGGTCGATGTACTATTCGAAGAGTAGAGTGAGACACCGTTGGCGACGATGTCGGGCTTGATTCGACCGTCATCGGTCGGCCCCCAGCCGCTGAACGAGCTCATGCCCACACTCCCTGGCCCGGTGTAGCTCGTAACGTCATTCACCGCCCCAATGATCATCATGTTCTTGCTATTCGAGTTCGAGGGAAGCGTGTCGTAACCGGTATCGCCACCGTCTTTCGGGCGGATGTTCGTGACGTCGATCCAAGCCGAACCATTCCACTCTTTGTGGGTGATCGGTTGGTTGCTAGGGCCGTCACCTCGATCGTTGCCCGCAGATTTGAAGGCGAGGTAGTAGGGTCGATTTACGGCAAGTTGATCCCAGTTTCGAGCGGAGTTCGTATAGAAACCGAAGTTCGCGTCCTCGGTGTGCGACCGATCACCGTACCAATACCATGTCGAGCCACTCTGGCTCCAGCCGGTTACGGTGCCATACGAATGATTACTGACGCGCAAGCCGTTGCTGGCTTCGGTCGACATCTCCGAGGTGTCGTTCGTCCAGTTGTACGAACGCAGAAGCGCTTGGTACGACATCCCCTTCGCCGCGGCATCAACACCTGCGGCGATCATGGTGCCCCCCACATGCGTGGCGTGGCTTGAGTTGCTCGATCCATCGAGCACGACCACGCGTCCCCCAAACTCCTGGTGCGTTGTCCTCACGCCGCCGCCATCCCAGATGCCTAAAGTTACGCCACTCCCGGTGAGGCTAAGGCCAGCGCTTCCACCAGGATGTACGCGGTTGGCTCGCGTGGAAAGCGCCGCGTTGACGTTGTTCGTGACGTACACGACCGGTCGGCCATGCTCAAACCGAATCAGTTCCATGACCGTCCCGTCGGCGAACTCCTGACGCATCGGAATGCCATAAAGGACTGCGAGTGCCATCGCCTCCTCGCGTTCCGCCTGCTCTTGTATGCGCAGCATCATGGTGAATGCATCATCTTGGGCGAGCGCCACCGAAGCAAGGCTCAACACCAGCAAACCGCCGACAACACGGGAAATCATCAGTTCAACGCCTCCTCGATCAACACCAGGGATGTTATCTTTAGACGACAAGGGGAGGAGTTCCGTTCAGCGGTATGATCACCCGCATGCGACGCGGCCTCGTCCTCTTGATCGCTTTTGTGTGCTGCACATTCGGTGCCACCGAGATTCGCTACACGGTGACGGTCGACCCGGAAGCATCCCTCTTGAGGGTGCGAATGGAGTTGCCGGACACGGAGAAAGGGGCGAAGCTTCGGATTCCGAACTGGGCTCCTGGCTCCTATCGGTTGGTCGATAACTTCAACCTGGTCAAGAACCTGCGCGCGACCGATGCACAGGGCAAAGAACTTGCGATCAAGACGGAGGATACAAAGCTCACGAAGGCCTACGGGGACGGAGCTGATCGCAAGACGGTCGAGAACACGGTGCGAACTTGGATGGTCGATCCCGCTCCGACAACGATCGTGACGTACGAGCTTTCGACCATCGTCAACTTTGACGCCGTCCACTGGAGCGGTCCGTCCACCTATCTGTATGAGGTCGATCGAATCAACGAGGCCTGCCGCCTAGAGATTTCGGCCCCGGAGCACTGGCGCGGTGCCTACTGCGGCCTAGAAGAGACCGGGCCGCGAACGATGGTGTTCACGGCCCCCGACTACGACGTTCTCGCCGACAATCCAGTAAGCGTTGGTGCACTCTCCACGATTACTTACACGGAGCGAGGGGCCAAGCACGAAATCGTCATGCGTGGCCAACCGTACCGAGAGATCGATAGGAACGCGCTCCTTGAGGCCTGTAAGTTCGTGACCCGGAGCCAGATCGACTTCTTCGGCAATATGCCGTACAAGAAGTACGTCTGGCACTTCAACGTGACGGACAATCTCGACGGCGCGGGCGGGCTCGAGCACCTGAGCAGCACGCAAATCACCCTCGCGAGCGGCCTCGGCATCCGCGCGGTCAGCGTCATTGCCCACGAGTTCTTTCACCTGTGGAACGTCAAGCGAATCCGTTCGAAACCGCTGGGCCCGTTCGACTACACCAAACTTCCCGAGACGGGTGCGCTATGGTGGCTGGAGGGCGTGACCGATTACTATGCCCACTACCTGCTGCACGTTTATGGCTGGGTCGATCGAGATCAGCTTTACAAGGACGTGGTAGACAACCTGAACACCGTTCGACGCAACCCGGCCCGGTTGGAGATCAGCCCGTATGACGCAAGCTTCCGGGTCGGGGAGGCATCGAATGGCCGCGGCAACTCGGGCGGCTACCGGGTGAACTACTACAGCCTAGGATGGGTTTGCGGCCTGGTGCTGGACTTAGAGGTTCGGGCAAGGACCGGCGGAAAGCACAGCCTCGACGATGTCACCAAGGCGCTCTGGGAGATCTGCTCCGACGACAAACCGGGCTTTGAAGAAGACGAGATTCGCCGGCAGCTCATCAAGTTCGGGGGGAACGGCATGGCCGAGGTCTACGACAACCTGATCATGAAGCCGGGTGAGGTTCCGGTTGAAGCGGCGCTTGCCAAGGCAGGGTTGAAGCTTGAGGAAGTTGACGTGACGACCCCGAACTTGGGCGCGACGTTCGTCTCCGATCCCACCCGCGGCACGAGCGTGACTCGGGCGACCGGCGCGCTGCAGAATGGCGACAAGGTCTTCAAAATCGGCATGGAGGCCGTAGAAGGCTCGCGGATGAAGCAGCAGGCGGCGATTCAGCGGGCGATGAAGGGTGTCAAAGTGGGCGATAAGGTGAGCGTCCAAGTGGTGCGGGGAACCGGCAATCCGATGACCGTAGACGTGACCGTGACCGGAACTACGGCTAAAGTGCTGAAGGTGGCCCCGCTTGCGGACGCGACTCCCGAACAGAAGCGCATCGGCGAGGGTTGGCTAGCCCGGCGGCCGATTCGCTGAATCTCGGCTCAGAATGGCCTAGGGTTTGCTATACTCTCCTTCGCCGATGACTTCCGCTGAGTTCCTCCGAGTGGCCCGCGAGTTCGACTTGCGCGACCCTATGGCCGCCGAGCCGTTCGCAAGGCGGGGGAACATCAACTTGGATACCGCTCTCGTGCAGGCGGGGCCGGACGGAGAAGCGTTCCTGCTTCAGCGCATCAATACCGAAGTGTTCCCGATGCCCGATCGCGTGATGGCTGGGATGTGCGCTTCCCTTGAAGCTCAGCAGCGGGCACGGACTACTCACGGCCATATCGAGTGGCGGGTTCCTGAACTGGTCCCAACACGCAGCGGAGGCTTGTACCTGCACTCCGAGGGCGTGTGGCGAATGATGCGCTACATCGACGGCACGGTCAGCTACAAGAGTCTTTCGGAACTGCCGGCCGAGCGCCGACTCGATGCGGCTCGAGAGGTTGGTCGCGGCCTGGCGCTCTATCACGACCATACGGCGGAGATCGATGCTGAGACGGTTCCGACCTCCTTGCCGGGCTACCGCAATACTCGGGTCTACTTCGACCAACTGCTGTCCGCCATCGAGGGCCGCCGAGCGCTAAGCGAGATCGCCGATCGTCTGCCCGTCGATCCTGAAACACGACAGGCAACCGCGCGCCACTTCCTTTGCGTTCTCGATGAAGATGCTCGCCGGGAGCGTCTGAACGATCCTGAACTGCGACCCTTCATCGACTTGGCGATGAACTCGCGCGCCTTGGCGGTTGGGATGCAAGAGGCTCGGGAGCGGGGAGAAATCCGGCTCACCGCGATCCATGGCGATACGAAGATCGAGAACTTTCTCTTCGATGCCCAAAGTGGGGAAGTCCGGGCGCTGGTCGACCTCGACACGATCATGCCGCTCACCTGGCTGGCCGACTGGGGCGACATGGTGCGCTCGCTGGTGAACGTGGCTGGCGAGAAGGAGCGCGACCTTGGCCGTGTCGGAGTCGACGAGGATGTGTATCTCGCGGTTGCGCAAGGCTTCTTGCAGACGGCTTCGACGGTTACCCCCGAGGAAGTCGCCTGGATGGGCCGGGCCGTGCAGGTCATCGCGCTTGAGCTCGGCGTCCGGTTCCTGGCCGACTACCTTCGGGGCGACACCTACTTCGCCCTCGGCCCCGAGGACCCCGCGGACCTTAACAAGGTGCGAGCCATGGTTCAGCTTCGCCTCTTCGAACACCTTCGCGCGTTCGACGCCGACTCCGCCATGGCCACTGCACCGGCGATTGTCTAGTCGAGCACGTACGTCGTACTGTCCTTGGCAATCTGGGTATCCCAGCCGAGTTCATCCGCGATCTTGGCTTGCAGCGCCTCCTGCGCGGGCGGCTCCCCGTGGACGATGAAGGTCCTTTTGGGCGGGGTCTTAAAGTAGCTCAGCCAGCGGAGCATCTCGGATTGATCGGCGTGAGCGCTTAAGCCGTTGAGCGTGTCCACCGTCGCGTGCACCGGGACTTCCTGGCCGAAGATCCGAACTTCTGGTTCACCCTCGATCAATCGGCGGCCCAAGGTTCCCTCCGCCTGAAAGCCCGTGAACAAGACCACCGTGTTGGGATCGCGAAGCCGGTGGAAGAGGTGGTGGACGACGCGGCCGCCGTTCGCCATGCCACTGCCGGCGATGATGACGAGCGGGCCGGAAGTGGAGTTCAGCGCCTTGGACTGGTTCCGGTCGCGCACAAACTGTACTCCGGCCGGATCGAGGGGAAGATGCCCCATGTCGATCTCTTCGCGGAAGTCCTCGTCGTGCTCGTCGAGTGCAGCTCGGTAGACCTCAGTGGTGCTGACCGCCATCGGACTATCGATGTAGATAGGGATGCGTGGGCAGTGACCCTCATCCTGCAACTCGTGGATCAAGTAGAGAAGCTCTTGCGTTCGTCCGATGGCGAAGCTCGGCACAATCAACGCCGAGCCGTTCTCGAAGGCATCTCGCAAGATCGAGGCGAGGCGGATCTTGGTGTTCTCACGGTCGTGATGACGGTTGCCGTATGTGCTTTCAATCATCAGATACTCGGCAAAGTCGCACGGTGTCGGATCCTTGATGATCGGGGTGTCAAAGCGTCCCAGATCGCCGCTCATCAAAATGCGGTCGCCTTCGGGGAAGTAAATCTCGGCGAACGCTGATCCTAGAATATGCCCAGCGGGGAGGTATTGCCACTGGAGTCCACCTGGGAGGGGAAAGAACGAACGGTAGGGCATCTTCTCCATCTGCTTGAGCACGGTGTAGGCATCCTTCTCGGTATAGAGCGGAAGCGCGGGCTTGTGGCGGGAGTAGTTGTGCTTGTTGAGGAAGCGTGCCTCTTCTTCCTGCAGACGTCCCGAGTCAGGAAGACTGATTCGGGCGAGGGCGACGGTGGCTCCGGTCGCGTAGATCGGCCCCGTGTAACCGTCCTTGATCAGCCGCGGCAGGTAGCCGATGTGATCCATGTGCGCGTGGGTGAGAACCACAGCATCGATGTCGGATGGTGCTACTGGAAAGGGTTGCCAGTTTCGTTGCCGAACCTCGGATGGCCCCTGAAACAACCCGCAGTCAACGAGAATCTTCTTCCCGTTAGCTTCAATCAAATGCCGAGATCCGGTGACGGTTTCGGCGGCACCGTAGCAGGTGAGGGTCCGCGACATGGTTCAGTATGGCTGAACTTGGGAAGCCAGACGGCTGTGCTAAGCTCGGACTCGTGAAGCCGATTCCGCCGCCGGTCTTCCTCTTGTTTGGAGTGCTGGCCCTTGCCGCTGGCTTTGCGATCTCTCGTCAAGGGTTACCGCCCAGACTCGATCACGGGTGGATCATCTCGCGACCCGTGGCGTTCAGCGGCCTTAGTGCCCTGCTCTACACTGCCCTTGGCTTGGCGGCGCTGTACCACGGTGTCGTGGGGCTTGAACCACCGAAAGAGTCTGCGCGCGCCCGTCGGATGTTGACTTGGCTGGTCAGTCTGTCTCTACTCCAGGCGGTCCTGACGCTCGTGGCCTTGTTGCTAGGAGCGCTTATGCTGGGTATGGCGGGAGTGGGACCTGGTCTGGTGGCGGTTATCGGGCTAGCTCCGTTCGCGCAAGCCCTGCTGACCGGCTTCGCGTTGTATCGACTTTCCACGGGTTGGCCCTGGGTGCGGCTGTTCTTGGCCTCGGCGGTTGCCGCCTCGATCGTCTTTGGGCTGTGCTTGCTCGCGATAGCGGACGGCATCCTTCGAGCGTCGGCCGTCGAAGAGGGCACGTCAAATCCACTTTTTCAAGTGCTCGCCGCGACCCATCTATTGCCTCTCGGGCTGGCGGTCTGGCTCACCAGACACGGGACCACCGACGAGTACGGCGGCGAGATTGGTTTGGTCGACGATCAGCGGTGAGACGATTTGGCGTCATCCAAGTTAAGGCGCGCGGCACGACCCATCCCCCCAGCAATGTCTCCGCGAAAGGGCGGAGACAAAATGTCGGTTTGAGCTGCTGATCTGACTAGTGCTTCGCCGCTTGGAACCACATCGCGAACTGGTCCGCCACCCACTGGGCGCGAATCGACATGCTCAGCGCAAGGTTCATCAGTACGCCTTCGTGGAAGGCCACGTTGGGCACGAAGCACTCGTACTGCAGTTTGCCTTCGTCGAAGCCCCACGAGCCCATCATCTGGCAACGCAACCACTCTTTGCGCTCGAGGTTGTTCAGCGCCATCGCCGTGTGCGCGCACTTCTCCGGGCTCATGTTCATGGGAACTTGAAGGACCATGTTCAGTCCGTGGCCTAAGACCGGGTGAGGATTATCGGTGGTCACATCCAGCCGAACCGCCTCGCCCCCGAGCGGCCACGGGAAGAAGGCCCGCAAGTGAGTCTGGTGATCTGACTCGAAGGAACTGGCCTGCCGCTCCATCGCCCAATCTGTCTCCTTCCACTCGGGGATGCCAATCCACCGGCTGGGCTGCTGGCCGTAGGGCTTGAAGCTCTTTTCGATCGCACCAAGAATGGGCGCCGGCTCGGATCGCAGGCCGTGGTCCGGATGTCCGGACGCCGCGGGCACCGCATGAAGACTCTTCGCGAGGTGGTGACCAATAACGTGGGCCTCATCGACCTGCATGGCCGACGCTGTCAGGAAGAGGCGAGGCAGCCACTCCATGTTGTCCCCGCTCAAGTACACGCTCGTGTGGAGGATGAACATATCGCGGTCGCTGTCGTAGCAGACGGCGCTGAGGCGAGCATCGCGCATTTCCTCGGCAAGGGCGAGGTCAAAGTTCTGGGCCCGGCCGCGGCCGCGCAGCAGCTCGGTCTCGGCATGAAGACGGAAGAAGTTCTGGGCGTTCTGGAACATCCCCAAGTCGGCCCAAATCTTCTGGGCGAACTCTTCGGCCCACCACATGAATCCGCGGGGCAGATCGACGCTCCAGTAGTCTTCGACTTTCAGCTGCTCGTGCACGAGCGCCACTTGCTCAAGACCAAGATCTTCTTTTGTTCGCCAGGACATTGCTACCTCCTTGAGGTTGTCCCCAGTATAGGGCATAGTTTCGGCGGCGTCAAGTGGTTTGATCACGGTGTAGACTTTTTCGCATGATTGTGGTGTGCGGAAGCGCGAATATGGACCTGGTGATCCGTACACCCAACCTCCCGAAGCCAGGGGAGACCGTCCTCGGTGAGGCACTCCAGACCTTTCCCGGCGGCAAGGGGGCCAACCAGGCGGTCGCGGCGGCGAAGCTCGGTGGTCAGGTGGCGTTCCTTGGCAAGTTGGGCGAAGATTCCTTCGGCGGCTCTTTGATCGCCTGCATGAAGGAAGCAGGCGTCGTGACCTCGCATCTATGGCAAGCGCCCGGGGCAAGCGGTGTCGCGATGATCCTAGTCGATGATGCGGGACAGAACCAGATCGTGGTGAGCCCCGGTGCCAATGGAGACCTCCACCCGGCCGATGTGCGGCGTTCCTTGGACGAACTTACTGATCAGCCCAACGTGGCCTTGGCTCAACTGGAAATCCCGATGAAAGCAGTGGCTTCGTTCTTTGCCGAAGCCCTCGTTAGGGAAGTGCCCTGGCGCATTTTGAACCCAGCTCCGGCGCAAGAGCTGCCCGACAGCGTCTACCGCTCGATCAACGTTATCGTGCCCAATGAACTCGAGACGGAGACACTTACCGGAATCCGTCTTCATGAATCAGGAGCCTATGCTCCCGCTGTTCAGTGGTTCCATGAGCGGGGCGTGGAGCACGTGATCTTGACGCTCGGCGAGCGGGGAGCACTCTATTCCCATCGAGGAAAGATGGAGCCTTTCGAGGCTCCGAAGGTGGACGTTGTGGACACGACGGCCGCTGGAGATGCATTCTGCGGGGCATTGGCCGTCGGGCTCGACGAGGGTTATGAGATGACGGAGTGCATCGCCTTTGCCGTTGGGGTCGCCTCGAAGTCAGTGACGAAATCGGGAGCCCAGGCTTCCATGCCGTTCCGACACGAAGTGCGATAAGCAAAACGAAAACGGTCCGGCTCATCAACTTAAGCCGGACCGCGATGACCTGAGGAGGATCAGTTCTTGACGAGGTGCTTTTCCTTCTTCTTGGGGCCCTCGTCTTCTTTGCGCCGGAAGAACACCTTGTTGTCCTCATCGAGGTCGGCGACGATGGTGTCACCGGCCACGAATCGGCCTAGTAAGAATTCTTCCGAAAGCGGATCTTCGATGTAGCGCTGCACGGCGCGTCGCAGCGGACGTGCCCCGAGGTTGGGGTCGTAACCCTGGTCCACGAGCAAGTCCTTGACGCCTTCGCTGAGTTCCAACACGAGGCCGAGTTGGCCCGCTTGCTCGTTCACCCGCTTGAGGAACAGATCGGCGATCTGCAGAATCTCTTCGCGTCGCAGGTGCTGGAAGACGATCACTTCATCCACGCGGTTGAGGAACTCGGGGCGGAAGAGCTTCTTCATCTCTTCCATCATCCGGTTCTTCATCGCCTCGTAGACGCGAGGATCGTTGGGGTCTTCGCTTTTCTCTCGGAAGCCGAGGCCCTTGTCCATCTCGATCGGGCGGACGCCGACGTTCGACGTCATGATAATGATCGTGTTGCGGAAGTCCACCGTACGGCCCTGGCTGTCGGTCAGCTGACCGTCTTCCATGACCTGGAGGAGGATGTTGAACACTTCCGGGTGTGCCTTTTCGATTTCATCGAGGAGCACGACGCAGTACGGGTTCCGGCGAACCTGCTCCGTGAGCTGGCCGCCCTCATCGTAACCGACGTATCCCGGAGGGGCACCGACGAGCCGCGACACGGAGAACTTCTCCATGTACTCGGACATGTCGATCCGGACCATGTTCGATTCCTTCTCGTAAAGGTAGGCGGCAAGCGCCTTGGCGAGTTCGGTCTTTCCGACGCCCGTCGGGCCGAGGAACAGGAAGGCACCCATAGGGCGCTTCGGATCCTTGAGGCCGCTGCGGGATCGGCGAATGGCGCGCGAGACGGCAGAAACCGCATCTTGCTGGCCGATGATCCGTGCGTGCAGATCGTCTTCCATGCGGAGCAGCTTCTGCGTTTCGGCTTCGACCAGCTTGGTCACCGGGATTCCGGTCCAAGACTGTACGATCTGCGCGATCTCGTGATCGCTGACCACGGGTTCGATCTGCTCGCGGCTCGCCCACGTCTCTTCTCGCTCGTGGACGCTGCCTTCGAGTTCTTCGAGGTCGTGTTGGAGGGCGTCGAGAGCCCCGCGATCTTCGTCCGTTACGCGCTTCTCGAGGTGCTCCACCTCGGCGCGCATCTTTGTTAGCTTCACGCGGTCTCGGCGCACATCCTCAGGCGGCAGGCTCTGATAGAGCCGAACCCGGCTGGCGGCTTCGTCGATCAGGTCGATCGCCTTATCCGGCAACGACCGATCGGTGATATACCGCTGGCTCAGAGCAACCGCGGCCGAAATCGCTTCGTCGGTGATCTCCACTCGATGATGCGCTTCGTAGCGCTCGCGGAGACCCTTCAAGATGTCGATCGCGTCATCTTCCGATGGCTCTCGGACCTTGACGCCTTGGAAACGGCGCTCAAGGGCGGCATCCCGCTCGATGTACTTGCGGAACTCGTCTTGAGTCGTCGCTCCGATACATTGGAGTTCACCTCGCGCCAGTGCTGGCTTCATGATGTTGGAGGCGTCGATGGCACCCTCGGCGGCACCGGCTCCCACGAGCGTATGCAGCTCGTCGATGAAGAGAATCACTTGGCCCTCGGCCTTGCGAACTTCCTCCATCACCTTCTTCATGCGCTCCTCGAATTCGCCGCGATATTTGGTCCCGGCGACGAGGCCGGCGAGATCCAACGCGACCAGCCGTTTGTCTTTAAGCAGGTCGGGGATATCACCGCTCACAATGCGGAGCGCGAGGCCCTCAGCGATGGCAGTCTTGCCAACGCCAGGTTCGCCGATGAGGCACGGGTTGTTCTTCGTGCGTCGGCAAAGAATCTGCATGACCCGCTCGATTTCGGATTGCCGTCCGACGACCGGATCGAGCTTGCCTTCGCGGGCAAGATCCGTCAGGTCGCGGCCGAACTCATCGAGCGTTTGGGTCTTGTTGCCGCTGCTGGTGTTGCTGGGACTGCGACCGGAAGACTTCGTTTGCGTCTCCGTGTCCTGCAGCGCCATCACTTCGCGGCGGGCTTTCTCAAGTTCCACGCCCAGCTTGGCGAGAACCCGTCCGGCAAGCCCATCACCCTCGCGGATGAGGCCGAGCAGCAAGTGCTCGGTGCCGATGTAGTTGTTATTGAGGTTGCGAGCCTCGTCGTAAGCCAAATCGATCACCCGCTTGGCCCGCGGGGTAAGCGTCATGTCTTGATTGGGCCGAGCATCTCCACGGGGGAGTTGCTTCTCCACCTCGCTCCGGATTCGGTTCAAGCTCACTCCGAGCTTCTCAAGAACACGCGCAGCGACGCTATCCGACTCCCGCACCAGCCCGAGAAGCAGATGCTCGGTCGAGACGTAACCCTCCCCAAACTTCTGCGCCTCCTCTTGGGCGTAGAAGACGACTTTTCTTGCTCGTTCCGTAAAGCGTTGCCACATGGATTTGTTCTATTCACCTTGGTTTCGGGTCGAAAGGCCGAATCTGCCAGTACGACGACCGAAATCCTCACTGGGTTCTACGCCGAGCCCAACCGTTCAATCTCTGACGCTCGGAGTGTCTCCACTGGGATGAGACGTTGGACCTGCTAAGAAGGCCGCGACCCAGCGAGAGGGTACCCCTGATCATCGCTTGCTTACAGTTAACGTATCGGGCGGGCTGGTCGATACGAACAGAGGGAATCTGCGGTTTTATCGGCAATCGCCGGTCTAAGATCACGCCTTGCGCGATGCTCACGCGGGACGGTACAATCTTGGGACGGCCATCCATGCCCGACTGTGGTTGTGGAGGGGTTGCTCGGCGCGACAGGCTCAACATGCGCCATTACTCACAGGAAATACAGATACAACAATGGCAAGAGCAAAATTCGAACGAACAAAGCCGCACGTCAACATCGGGACGATCGGCCACGTAGACCACGGCAAGACCTCGCTGACGGCCGCTATCACCGGTGCCCTCGCGTTCAAGGGCTTCGCCAAGAAGGTCGCCTACGACGAGATCGACAACGCGCCGGAAGAGAAGGCTCGCGGTATCACGATCAACATCTCCCACCAGGAGTATGAGACGGATACGCGGCACTACGCGCACGTCGACTGTCCTGGCCACGCCGACTTCATCAAGAACATGATCACGGGCGCGGCTCAGATGGACGGCGCGATCCTCGTTGTTTCGGCGACTGACGGCCCGATGCCCCAGACTCGCGAGCACATCCTGCTCGCTCGTCAGGTCGGTGTGCCTTACATCGTCGTATTCATCAACAAGGTCGACCTCGTGGACGACGCTGAGTTGATTGAGCTCGTCGAGATGGAAGTCAGCGACCTGCTCGAGAAGTACGGCTTCAAGGGTTGCCCGATCATCAAGGGTTCCGCGGTTAAGGCGCTCGACGCCCTCGCCTCTGGTGCCGCCGTCGACGATCCGGCCTTCAAGCCGATCTTCGAGCTGATGGACGCCGTCGATGCCCACATCCCGCAGCCTGAGCGCGACAAGGACAAGCCGTTCTTGATGGCCGTCGAAGACGTGTTCACCATCACCGGTCGCGGTACCGTTGCCACGGGCCGTGTCGAGCGTGGTCAGCTGCGCGCGATGGAAGAAATCGAGATCATCGGTCTTCGCGAAGAGAGCCGAAAGACGATCTGCACCGCGATCGAAATGTTCCGCAAGACGCTGGACTACTGCGAAGCGGGCGACAACGTCGGCCTTCTGATGCGAGGCGTCGAGCGAAAGGACATCGAGCGAGGCATGGTTTGCGCCAAGCCCGGTTCGATCAAGCCGCACACGAAGTTCGATGCCGAGGTCTACGTCCTGTCGAAGGATGAAGGCGGCCGCCACACCCCGTTCGTTACGGGCTACCGACCGCAGTTCTACTTCCGCACGACCGACGTGACCGGAACGCTGAACCTACCGGCGGGCGTGGAAATGGTTATGCCTGGTGACAACATCACCATGACCATCGAGCTGATCCAGCCGATCGCTATGGAGCAGGGCTCCAAGTTCGCGATCCGCGAAGGCGGCCGCACCGTCGGCGCCGGCACGATCACCAAGGTCTACGCGTAAGCTTCGGCTTAACAAACAAGAGAGGCCGGAAGGATGTCCTTCCGGCCTCTTTGTTGTTTGGTGGGTTGGTCTGTTGGGGTGTTAGATTGTTGGCTTGTTGGAGGGTAGGGACGTACGGGGGTTCGCACCGTGCAATCCTACTCGGCCCAACCCGAGCAAATCCGAACGAATCCGAGCGAAAACTAGACCTTGTACTGCTCCATGTAGCGAAGGCAGCATGCCCGAACCAGGGCGCGGATGCGCTGAATATACGTCGCTCGCTGAGTGACGCCCACTGCGCCGCGGGCATCGAGCACGTTGAACACATGACCGCATTTCAGCGCGAGGTCAAAGGCGGGATAGACCAGAGCCTGTGAGCCTTCGAGCGGAGTTTCACCCGATGGCGCATCCGCGTTCGTGGTCAAGATGCCGATCTCGCCGTCCCAATACACCGGCGTCTCGATGACTCGCTTTGATTCCGCCTCGTAGAGGTCGAATAGCTGGAACAGCATCTGGGTCGAGGCGACCTCGAAGTTGTACACGTTGTGCTGCATTTCGAGCTGCCACTCAGCTTGGCGATAGGACACCTGCTCGTTCCACATGAGGTCGTCCCAGAAGGAGTTCTGCCCGTTCAGCATGAGGACCAGCCGCTCGGGGCCGTAAGTCAGCTCGGCGCACACCGGGTTGCACTCGATGCCTCCCATTTGCTGGAAGAAGGTGAACTGCGAGATCTCGGTGCCGTCGAGCCACACTTCCCAGCCAACCCCTGCGGCGCCGAGCGAGGGGTTCTCCCAGTCGTCCTCGACGAGCCGGACGTCGTTCTTCTTGGTGTCGAAGCCGAGCGCATTGAGCGACTCCATGTACAGATCGACGACGTTTTCGGGCGACGGCTTGAGGATGACCTGATACTGGTAGTAGCGCTGATTGCGCATGGGATTACGGGTGTACCGGCCGTCCGCGGGTCGCCTCGAGGGCTGAACGTAGGCGACGTTCCAAGGATCGGGGCCGAGGCACTTCAGGGCCGTGGCCGGGTGGGAGGTTCCAGCGCCGACTTCGGTGTCGTAGCCCTGGTAGATCAAGCATCCCTGCGCGGCCCAATAGTCATTGAGTCGCCGAATCAGCTCCTGCATGGTCAGCATCAAGTTCAAAGGATACCGGGCAGGGGTGGGGAAGTGGGAAGTGGGAAGTGGGAAGTGGGAGAGTCAACCCCGGAGATCCTCTTGATCACTCGGATGCCCTGAGGCCGTTGGTGGGTTCGCCCCGCCGCTCCGAACACTCAATCCAGAGAAGGGACACATTGAGCTTGCTAGAATCCCTGAGGTCGTCGGTGGGCTCGTCCCGACGCTCCGAGACGCTCAGTCAAGCCTTAGGACAACATCCTGTAGGTCACACCCGATCGAGCCAAGGAACGGGTAGTCAAAGAAACTCTCGACAAAGCCCGCCCGAACCGGGTTCATCGCGATATACGTTGCATGATGCCGCCAATCGTCTCCGTAGCGCATCACGTGGTCATAGAAGTCCCCTTGCCACCCGGCCAAGTGGTTGCGGCGCATCCACTTGCCCGACCTCAACTTGAACTTGTTGAAGGCAGCCAGCGCGTCTGAGTGGTCCTCGAGTCCCTTGATCATGACGTGAAGGTGATCAGGCATGAAGCAACAGATCGGAACGACACATGCGCTGGCCTCTGCTGCCTCAGCAAGAAGTCCGATGAGCGGTTGAACGTTGTCGGCGCTGAGGAAGAGCTTGGATCGACCGGCGGTGGCAGCGTCGAAGCTCACGGTACGTTGTCCGAGATAGTCTTCTCGCGGCCGTCTCACAGGGCGCTTGTGAATCATGAGACCATTCTAACAAGGCTCCCGGCAGACTGCGTCGGACGAACCCCACCGACGACTTCAGGGGTTGACCTACTTCAAGTTTGGGGAGGAATCATCGTCCAGAAAGCGATACCGTGAGGGGCCAGGCTTGCTGTAGTCAACGATCACTCTTGCTCGGCTCCAACTCTCCGACGTGTTGTTGAGGGCAGGCGTGACTTGAAGGCTCCCCTTGGTTTCAAAGAAGTTCAGCGTATGGGTCGAGGTGTAGCCACCGAACTCCCCCTCCTCACCGAGTGCCCCGATCTCCATGGTTCCGTCGTGATAACGGTATCGGAACACTTTCCACATATCGATCGGGCGTTCACCGACGTACAGAAATCCGGTTTCGGTGATCACCATCCGGTAGCTCGGGGCGATCCAAGCACCGAGCATCGACTTGGGTGCTGGCTTTGGACCGCAACCTGCCAACAATGCGATCCCAAGACACGCGATCATGAACTTCATCTACATCGTTGAACGGCTCTGTGGGTCACGGAGTTTGAAATGCGGCGTCGGGACGAACCCACCGACGACCTCGGGGGAGCTCTTGGTGCAAGCCGTCGCGTCAGGACGAAGCCACTGACGACCTCAAGGGAACTCCCAGCGCAAGCCGTCGCGTCGGGACGAACCACCGACGACCGCAGAGAACTTCATCGAGTTGAGTGTGACGCAGGTCCTACCGACTCAAGAACCTTCGCATGGCCATCAGCGTGGTTTCGCTCACGTGGTGCTCGATGCCCTCGGCGTCGAGTTCGGCGTGGGTTGCCGGAACGCCGATCGCCAGCAAGAACGAGACAATCGTTTCATGTCGCTCCAGACTCGCCTGGGCAAGTTCTCGACCCTTAGCCGTAAGCAAAACCCGACGGCGCGGCTCGACTTCCACCAAGCCATCCCGCTGCAAGCGCTCGAGCGTTTTCGTCACCGTCGGCTGCGCGACCGCCAGCGCCTCAACCAAGTCCACGGTTCGCACGCCATCCGCCGACTCGCCTTCCAGCCGATAGATCAGCTCGACGTAGTCCTCGGCCATCTCGCTTCGATGGTCTTCCCGGGTTCGGGCGAAGGTGTTGGGTCTCCCACTCACCGGGACATTTTACTCAAGATGTATAGCAAAGGCTATATAGCCCGTGCTATGATTGGGTATGACGTTGGCAGAAGCACCCGGTAGCGACTTCCGTGTGGTCAGCCTCACGGCGCAGGGAAGTGAGCGCTTGCGCTTGCTCGATCTTGGCTTTGTCCCCGGCACGCCCATCCAGCGGCTCCGCACCGGACCCTTAGGTGATCCCGTTGCGTACCTCGTTCGTGGCACCGTCATCGCGTTGCGCATCGAGCAGGCGCAAACCATCGAAGTGGAGGTGGCAGCGTGAGCGACGCTTGCGATTCCTGCGTGGTCGGTGGCAAGGCGGACTTCCAACGGTTTGGCGTCGATGTTAGCGATGCTGACGCGGTCGTTGCGCTTGCCGGGAACCCCAACACCGGAAAGACCACGCTCTTCAATGCGCTGACGGGGCTACGGATGCACGTCGGCAACTGGCCGGGGAAGACCGTCGTCCAAGCGATCGGCGGATTCAAGATCCGCGGACGCAAGTATCGACTGGTCGACCTGCCGGGGACCTACTCCTTGCTCTCCAATAGCCCCGACGAAGAAGTTGCCCGCGACTTTCTCCTCTTCGGCGAGCCTGACACGACGGTGGTCGTCTGCGATGCGACCGCGCTCGAGCGCAATCTTGCCCTCGTGCTCCAGGTGCTCGAAATCACCCCGCGCGTCGTGGTCGCGATCAATCTCATGGATGAAGCGAGAAAGCGAGGCATCGAACTCGATCATCGTGAACTTGCACGCGATCTTGGCGTACCGGTCGTACCCATCTCGGCCCGGATCGGACTTGGAATCCCCAGTCTCCTCGACGCAGTCGAAGCTGTCTCGATGGGAAAGCAGGGAAGAACGACGCCGCGCGAAATGCACTACGGCCCCGAGATCGAGACCGCGATCAAGCCGATCATGGAGCAGCTTCGGCGCGAGTATCCGAGCCTCAAGAACGCGAGGTGGGTCGCGCTGAGGTTGCTCGAGGGCGATCCTAGCGTCCTGAATGAACTTCGAGAGGGAACACTTGGTTTGACGACACACGCAGTGGGGCCGGAAGTATGAGTGATCTCCTGATGCTCGCCGAGCAGCAACGGGCCGGGTTGCAGCGACCCCTTCGAGACCAGGTTGCCGAAGCGATCTTCGGCGAAGCCACGACGATCTCCGACCGCGCCTTGCGCAACCGGGGCCGAGCCCTCGCCTTAACTCAGCGTCTCGACGACATTTTCACAAGCCGTATCTGGGGCTTTCCCGCGATGGCACTCCTGTTCGCGATGGTGTTCTGGATCACCATCGTGGGCTCGAACGTGCCGTCGGCGATGCTGGGTGAACTGTTGGTGGGCAAGGGGCACCCGTGGCTGCGCGATCTAGCGAACGCGGCGGGCTTTCCCTGGTGGTTGAGCGGCCTACTCGTCGACGGCATGTACCTGGCGACCGCGTGGGTCATCAGCGTGATGCTGCCACCGATGGCGATCTTCTTCCCACTGTTCACCTTGCTCGAGGACTTCGGCTATTTGCCTCGGGTCGCGTTCAACTTGGATCGCGCATTCAAGTGGTCTGGCGGGCACGGCAAGCAGGCGCTGACGATGATGATGGGCTTCGGCTGCAACGCGGCCGGGGTCACCTCGACGCGGATCATCGACAGCCCCCGTGAGCGGTTGATCGCGATCATCACGAACAACTTTGCGATCTGCAATGGACGCTGGCCGACACTCATCTTGGTGAGTTCGCTGTTTGTCGCGACGATGGCCCCGACGGGAACGCAGAGCATGGTGGCGGCCCTAACCGTCGGCGGCGTGGCCGTTCTCGGCATCATCACGACCATTCTGGTCTCGAAGCTCCTCAGCGGCACTCTCCTCAAGGGCGAGGCCTCCAGCTTCACCCTAGAACTGCCTCCCTATCGACCGCCGAGGATCCTTCAAACCCTCGCCACCTCGATGATCGATCGCACGCTCAAGGTGCTGTGGCGGGCCATCGTTATGGCCGCGCCCGCGGGTCTGGTGATCTGGACGATCAGCAACGTCTCGGTCGGCGACCAGACGATCGCCGCGTGGTTGGTGAACGGGCTCGACCCGGTCGGCCTCTTTGTTGGGCTCAACGGTGTGATCCTTGTTGCCTACATCGTGGCGATCCCTGCAAATGAGATCGTGATTCCCTCAATCTTGATGCTGACGCTAAACCTTGCGAAGTCGGGTCTCGCTCAGCAGGGCGTGATGCTCGAGCTGGACGATCAGCAGGTTCGCGACGCCCTGGTCACTCACGGCGGATGGACGATGCTGACGGCGGTCAATCTCTTGCTGTTCAGCCTGCTCCACAACCCTTGCAGCACCACGATCATGACGATCTACAAGGAGACTCGCAGCGTCAAATGGACGACAGTTGCGACGTTGCTGCCCCTGGCGCTTGCCTTTACCGTTTGCGCTCTTGTGGCGATCATTTGGAGAATGTTCGGCTAAGGTGTAGACAAACGTATACTCTATCGGTTAAGCTCTGCGAGCTATGACCGTCAACGACTTGATTATTCAATCAACGCGCTCCTCGCACGAGGGGCTTTTCCATCAGGCCCGCAAGGTCCCCGCCGACAAACTGAACTGGACTCCGCTCGACAACGGCCGATCGGTGCTCGATCTGTGCGCCGAGTGCGCCCTGAGCCCGACTTGGGGTTCGGAGGTCGTCGAGGCCGGTGGATTCCAGATGACCGAGGAGATCATGGCCGAGTTCATGGCCGCCAAGGCCGCCTTGACCACGCTCGAGGATTGCGAGCGCGTCGCGGCCGAGAATCTCGCCAAGTTCGAAGCGTATGTGCGTTCGCTTCCTGCCGAGCGCATGGACGACACGATCGAGATGCCGTTTGGCCGAACAAAGACGTGGTCCGTCGCCGATGTCCTGCTGATCCACCACTGGAACACGGTGTATCACGGCGGCCAGATTTGCTACATCCAGACGCTGTACGGCGATAAGTCCATGGACTAACATCGTATGCATAGTCATGGACGACCAACTCCCTGACCCGAAAGTGACGAAGACCGACGACGAGTGGCGCGCGCTGCTTGGTGATGAGTCCTTTCACGTGCTTCGTCGCGCGGGTACCGAGCGAGCGTTTACGGGCGAGTTCTGGGACAACCACGAAGAAGGCGAGTATGTCTGCAAAGGCTGTGGAGAACTCCTCTTCACCTCATCCACCAAGTTCGACAGCGGATGCGGGTGGCCGAGCTTCTACGAGTCGGTCGATAAGTCCAAGGTGGTCGAGCGGATGGATACATCTCACGGAATGAGGCGAATCGAAGTGCTTTGCGGGAGCTGTCATGGCCACCTGGGGCACGTGTTTCCCGACGGTCCTCGGCCCACGGGACTTCGCTACTGCATCAACTCCGCGAGCTTGGGATTTCGCCGAAAGTAGCGCCTTGTTGTTGCCTCCTGCGTCTAAACTGCTAGCAGGAGGCATCCATGTTCAAAGAGTTTAAGGAGTTCATCCAGCGCGGTAACGTGATGGATCTGGCCGTCGGGGTCATCATCGGCGGAGCTTTCGGCAAGATCGTAGCGTCGGTGGTGGACGATATGCTCATGCCGGTGATCAGCCTGTTGACGGGAAAGGTGGACTTCAGCAACAAGTTCATTCCCTTGGCTGGGCAGACGGCGACGAACCTCGCCGATGCCAAGAAGGAAGGCGCGGTTCTTGCGTGGGGCATCTTCGTTAACAACGTGATCGTGTTCTTGATCACGGCATTCGCGGTGTTCTTGATGGTGAAGGCAGTGAACCGACTCCGTCGAGAAGAGCCGCCCGCCCCCGCCGAGCCGCCCGCTCCGGCCGAAGATGTTGTGCTCTTGGGTGAGATTCGCGACCTGCTCAAGGCACGAGGCTAAACTGCAAGATCGGGGGACCAACTCGAAGCCGTCCCCCGATCTGGTCGCCTACTTACCCTTGCGGTAGGTATTCCAGGCAGTTAGCATGCGCAAGTTCTGACCGCCGGAGAACGTGTTCATGCACGCGTCGTCGGTGTAGTCCATGAAGTTCGTGATCGGATCCAAGCCCGCCTTGTTGCGGCAGGTGTCGCGTCCGGTCGGGCAACCGTAGGCGGGAGACTTCTCATAGGGTGTGTCGCTGACGGAGTCGCCGTTCCCGGTACATCCGCCCTGGAAAGTGTGATACAGCCCCATCCAGTGTCCAACTTCGTGGGTTCCCGTGTCGCCCTGGTTATAGGGAGCCGCGATGCCTCCGGGCAGGGACTGGTTGAGAACAACAATGCCGTCTTTGCTTGGTGCGCTAGCATAGCTCCACGGGAAGGTCGCCCAGCCGAGGAGTCCGCCGCCGGGATTCGAAACGTAGATGTTGAGATCGTCGGCCGTACCCTGACGCAGGGCGGTCTTCATCGCGGTTTCCGCTGAGGTGTTGGGACCCGCGGTGTACCACGTCGCATTGTTGGTGCGACTAATCGAGACCAGGTTGAACGAGAATCCGCTGGGGCCGTACGCGTTGTTCAGCACCTGAATCTGGCTGGTAATCCAAGAATCGGGGATGTTGCCAGCGGTGCCGCTGGTGATCACGTGAACATACACGTTGATCGTGCCATTCGGGCCCATCGGGCGAACCGTCTGGCCCGCCAAGTCCATCTCGACGCGCATCTTCGTCGCATCATCGACTTCGGGTGTCGAGCACCGAATGAAGCCGTTCGAGCCTGCGATCGGGGCGAGCGAGCCGCTACCCGTCAGCGAGTCAGCCGACTGGCCACCGCAGCCAGCCATTACGACCGTGGCAAAAGCAAGTCCGGCGAGGCCGGCTCCTGTCCAGTTGTGCATATCCTAAGACCTCCAGTGAAGTTCGCATCGTTGCGAACGCGTCACATGATACGACACGTTTCTGGAAATGTAAAGGGCGCAGATCGGTATCCTTTTGATGATGTCGATTTCTGTCATGCGCGCCTCCGGCTTCTCAGCGGACAGCAGCCATCATCTCCAAATCAATACCCCGCTGGTCGCCGAGTGGCTCGTGCAGTTCCTCCGCGATGAGTGCACGCGCCGTCGAGGCGTGACCCGAGCGGTCCTCGGCTTGAGCGGGGGAGTGGATTCAGCGGTCACCGCGTTTCTCTGCGCACGTGCGTTTGGGCCAGAGAATGTCACCGCACTGAGAATGCCCTACAAGGTCTCGTCCGAGGACAGTCTGTTGCACGCCCGACTCGTCGTGGAGCAGCTGGGCATTCAGGAGAGGACGATCGAGATCACTGCGATGGTCGACGGCTACCTTGCTCAGGAACCTGATGCCTCGCCCGCCCGGGTGGGCAACATCTGCGCCCGCGCCAGGATGACGATTCTCTTCGACCAGTCCGCCAAGCTCGGGGCCCTGCCCATCGGCACCGGCAACAAGACGGAGCGCTTGTTCGGCTACTTCACGTGGCACGCCGACGATTCGCCCCCCATCAATCCTCTCGGCGACCTCTTCAAGACCCAGGTTTGGGACTTGGCACGCGAGCTTGGGGTGCCTGACGAGATCATCGCGAAGCCGGCCTCGGCCGATCTGATCAAAGGTCAGACCGACGAGGGAGACTTTGGCATCTCCTATCCAAAGGCGGATCGGATTCTCGCTTACTTGGTCGCGGGGTGGTCAGCCTCCAAGTTGGTCAAGGTAGGGTTCGATGAAGCCGAGGTCAACTTGGTAGCCCGGAAGGTCGACTCGACCCACTGGAAACGAAGGCTTCCTACGGTGGCGATGCTATCGAATTCGGCCATCGGCGAATACTATCTTCGCCCGGTCGATTACTGAGTCAGCGTTTCGGGATTGAGCGGAGCGTTCTGCCCGCTCGGATTTCGTTGAGGGCGTACACGATGTTGCGGACCGCTTCCGCATCGCGTTGCGGCTCGTGCTGGCCGAGGATTGTCATCGCACTGTCTTTCAGCGCGGTCGTCGCGCTCATCCGACGTCCATCCAGCACCACATCAATTGCGGGGACCATCCCAGCGAAGGCGATCGATCGATAGGCAAGCTTGTCCAGGGTGTCTGGACTCGCCGTCGTTATCCAGGCTTGGGCAAGAATCTTCGCGGTCGACCGCACCTCGGATGAGACCCGCGCGTAACTCTGAGGGCGCCTCGCTTGGGCTGGCGCAACGAGGCCGAGGCATACGAGCAAGAGGACGATAAGGACTCTCATGCCATTCGGACGACCAAACCCGGCGCCGGCACACGTTCCATCACGCTGAGTTTAGCCGCGCCTTCTCCGTAGATTCATGAGAGGTAAGATTTCAGCGTGGCAATCGCACTGGGTCGTGAGTCGTTCTTCTGGCACAAGGTTCACTCGCTGACGGGCATCATTCCGGTCGGCTTCTACATGGTGCAGCACCTGACGCTCAACAGCTTCAGCTTGGGTGGAGCTGAGGCCTACAACCGGGTCGGAGATGCCTTCTACAGCCTTCCAGGCCACCTTCTCTTGGGTTTGGAAGCTCTTATGGTTTGGATTCCGCTCGCGTTCCACATGGTGTATGGCATGTTCATCACCTCCCGAGCGCAGCCGAACAACATGGGCACGCCGTACAAGTGGGCGCACAACAAGATGTACTTCATGCAACGCGCCACCGGCGTGTTTCTGATGGTGTTCCTCATCTTCCACTTCGTTACGACGACCCTGCAGGTGAAGTTGAAGGGAACCCATGAAGTGGTCAACTACGAAGGCATGCAAGCTCAGTTCATGAGCTTTGGCTACCTGATTCTGATTTTCTATGTGTTCGGCGTGCTCGCGTCCAGCTACCACCTCGCGTTCGGCGTGTGGAACTTCTGCATTCGCTGGGGAATCACGGTGAGCAATGAGGCACAGGCGCGGATCCAGCGCTTCGCGGTGCTGCTCTTCGTTCTGTTAACGTTGCTCGGTTGGGCTGCGCTGGCCGGATTCATGCGGGAGCAGCCGTCGAAGGTGATGACGGCCCAATCCGGGCAGGTCGTGGCAGCCATATCGCGCTAGAACCGGTCCGCGCTTGAGCCTAATCTGAACCATCGACAACGCACCGGCTGGGTTCAGCGAGGGCACGACCCATCTATCGCCCACAACAAGCCCAGTTATCAACACGATGGCATAGGCTCAAGGTAACCCTGCGGCTGCCAGGTGGGTGCTCGCCGGAGTGGGCGGCGTTTAGTTGCCACCGTCGCGATCTTGGCGAAGGTCGATCCGGGCGAGCAGCATCACCGCTCGCTCGACCGCCACGTCCTTTTCTCCCCAGCGAATCAGCCCCGGAGCTTCCACGATCGGCTCGACCCCGTTACCCTCGAGACGAATCCCGTTCGGAGTCACGAAGTCCGTGATCGGATACTGGATCATAAAGCCGTGGGGAAGCGGATTCATCACAGAGACCAGAACCGCACCGGCTGACTTGGCACCAACGATCGGCGCGCTCAGGTTCTCCTTCAGCGCAGCGGCGGCAATCTCCGAGGCACTGCCGCTGCCCTGGTTGACCAGCACGGCCACGTTCCCCTTATAGCGATCGATCCTCGGGGTACCGGCGCGGATAGGACGATCCGTGAACTTTGCGATCGCGGCGAGATCGGTAGCGGTGCCGCCTGTCTCCTTCACGTACCGGTTCACCATCGGGCGCTGGATGAATGTGCCAATGGGCGCGCGCTCAGGTAGCAAGATACTCATCAAGTGCACGAGATTGAGCACCTGGCCACCCGGATTGTTGCGCAGATCCAGGATGAGGTTGCGTGCCTTGCTCGCCTCCTTGAAGAGCTTCTCGACGTTCGCCTGGCTGTAGCCGACGTCGAAGGTCCAAATCTTGATGAGCGCGGTCTCAGGATTCACCCACGTCAATGTCTCAGGGCGAACGTTGGAATACTTGCGGCGGGTGACCTTAACAGCTTTGGTCTTGCCGTCGCGCTCGTACTTCACGCTGACCGTCGATCCTTCCTCTCCGCTAATCTGCCCGGGATTGTCGACCTTTTGGCCGTCGGCTTCTACGATCAGATCGCCTTCGCGAATGCCTGCCTCGTAGGCTGGCGACTCAGGAAACACGTTGATGACGCGGATGCCTTTGCCGGGTTCGGGCTGAATCTGGATGCCGATGCCCGTAGCGGTTCGGGTTCGTCGATTCGCCGCCATTTCGGGCGTGGTCATGACGATGTGGCTAATACCGAACTTGCGAAGTGCGGCATTGACCGCCATGGTGAAGGCGCGCGCGTCCCCGGCCTTGTCCACCGTCTCCTTTTCGCCCTCCATGAACTCCTGCCACTTGCTGAAGTCGATTCCGGGCACGAACGCCACGTTGGTGACGATCCGATTGACTTCCTTCATCACCTCGGCCTTCAGTTCAGGCGTCAGCGTGGTCGTCGGAGTCGTCGGCGTTTGGGTTGTCCCAGGGGTCGCCAAAACGAAAGCAAGGGCGAGTGCCCCGAGAATCTTAGCGCGCACCAACATAGCTAATCATTGTACGACAGGATTGCCGTCTCTGATTCCCTGGCGCTACAATCAGGCATGCGCTACTACATTCTCCACGGGTTAGAGGCGACGCCAGGGATCTTCCGAAAACTGGTCCAGATGTTGCGGGCAGATCAGATCGACGTGCCGACCGGCGAAGATCGATTTACGCCCCGCGAGATCATCGCGCACTTGGCGGACTGGGAGTCCATCTTACGAGATGAGCGGATGGCGCGCGCCGTAAAGGAGCCGGGTTGCACGATTCAGCCGTACGACGAGGTCTTGCGGGCCACCGAGCGCGGATACGCGACGCTTGATGTCGAGCAGCAGCTGGCGCATTTCGCGGTCGAGCGCAAGCGGACGATCGAGTTACTGAAGGGCCTCACTCCCCTGCAGCAAGCGGCGACGTTCGTGCACCCAGAGGCGGGGCAGTTCACCGTCGCTGAGTTCTCATGTGCTCTGCTCGGCCACGACGTGTATCACATCGAGCAGCTCACGAACGTTCTCAAGAGCGACTGACATTCGCCGTTCAAATCAGGCGGATTAGACGTCCTTAATTAACACCCATGGATCCCAACGTCCACCGCAATGTGCTGTCCCAACAGATCTCGGAGCTCGAGCATGCCTTGCTCGACATGGGTAGCCGTGCCGAGGCCATGGTGGGGCGAGCCGTTGACTCGCTTGTGCGCGGGGATGCCGATGCGGCGATGCAGGTGGTGCGAATCGACGACGAGGTCGATCTCCTCGATCTCGAGATCGAGGAGCGGTGCGTCAGCTTGCTCGCCCTCCAAAACCCCATCGCGAGTGACCTTCGCCTGGTAGGCACTGCCCTCAAGATGATCACGGATATCGAGCGCGTTGGTGATCTGGCGGTGGATATCGCCAAGGCCGGGATGAAGGTCGAGAAAGAGCTCGGCGACTCCTCTTACATTGACTTCCCACAGATTGCAGGTCTAGCGCGGACGATGTTGCGAGATGCGCTGCAGGCGTTTGTCAAGCGAGATCTCGACTTGGTCGGCTCGGTGATTGCCCGCGATGACGAAGTCGATGAGCTGTACCGAGTTCTGCGCGGCCAGATTCATGATCGGATGCGACGATCACCCGAAGATGTGGTTGCGGCGAGTTGGCTCTTACTGGCGTTGCATCATATCGAGCGCATCGCCGATCATGCGGTCAACATTGCCGAGCGGGTGAGCTTCATGGTCACCGGCAAGTTCCAGCAACTTGCCCCATCGCATGGGCCGGAATCGACCGCCTAGTTCTCTTCGATGACGCCGTTGAGGCCCCACAGATGAGCCGAAGTTGCTCGTACCCGCACTTGTTGTCCCGTGAGCGTCTCTGAGCCGTCGAAGTGCATCATCTTGAACTCGCGGGTGTAGCCCTGGAGGCGATCTCGATTCTTGGGAGAGGGGCCTTCGACGAGCACCTCGAACACGTGCCCCACCGCTTCCAAGTTCTTCTCGACACTGATGCGGTTCTGCAGCTCGAGAAGCCGGTCCATGCGCGACTTTCGAACATGAAGCGGAAGCTGCTCCATATCTCCGGCGGGAGTGCCCGGCCGGGGGCTGTAGATGAACATGAATGCGCCGTCGAAGCGGACTTCTTCCACAAGTCGGAGCGTATCCTCGAACTGCTCCTCGGTTTCACCAGGGAACCCGACGATGATGTCGGTGCTCAGCCCAATCCCAGGAACGGCCGCCCGAAGATTCGCGACGATCTCGCGATAGCTGTCGGCGGTGTACACGCGGTGCATCGCCTTAAGCACCTCGTCGTTCCCCGACTGGAGCGGTAGATGCACATGCTCCATCACTGCCGGGCAATCCCGGATAGTCTCGATAAGGTCGGCGCGGAAGTCGCGAGGGTAGGGACTGGTGTATCGGAGTCGAAGAAGGCCATCGATCTCGCTAAGCTTCCACAAGAGTTCGCTGAAGGGCACCTGGCCCTCGGCGAGATTCTTCCCGTAGGAGTTCACGGTTTGGCCGAGTAGGGTGATCTCGCGAGTTCCACGATCGACGAGCCGTCGTACTTCGTCGACAATCTCGTCGGTAGGTCGGCTTCGCTCTCGACCTCGGGTCGTGGGCACAATGCAGAACGTGCAGAACTTATCGCAGCCGTATTGAATGGGAACAAACGCCTTGAGCTTGGTCGCTCGATCGACTTGCCGCTGGGGTAGATCGGTGACGACCTTGCCGCGCCGCTCGGGCAGTTCGACGCGCTTGGCGAACTTTCGAGTTTGGAGCGCCTCCTCCACTAGTCCAGCCACGTTGCTGATATCTCCGGTTCCCAGAACAAAGTCGACAAAAGGCGCACGGCGCTTGATCTCATCGGCCCGCAACTGGGCCATGCAGCCGCAGACACCCACCACAATCTCCGGGCGAACTTCCTTCAGCAGGGCAAGCTCACCCAGCATCGAAAACGCCTTATCTTCAGGCTTGCGCCGGACGCTGCAGGTGTTCAGCAGAATGACATGGGCATCCACGATGCTCTCTGCCGGCTCAAAGCCGATTTCGCGCAAATGAAGGCCCAACTGCTCGCTGTCTTCCTCGTTCATTTGGCAACCCCACGTCTGCACGTGGTACGTGCCGCGTAAGGTGCGAGGGCGATTTGCCGCCAAGCGGATGGGCTTTAGTAGCGTGTTGGGCATCGGTGGAACCCAGAGGATACCAGTGGCGTTGAGTGGGAACGGGCGCAGCCTACGTATAATTCAACGTCTCATGAACGACATCCTTCGCAATCGAATCCAGTTGGTGCTGACCTCAGCGGGCATCTTGATCGCCGGTTACCTCAGTGTCACCACCATGCTCGGGGTCGAGGCGGCCTGCGGCAAGGGCGGAGGGTGCGGAGAAGTCGCGGCCTCGTCCTACTCGAAGCTGGCCGGAGTTCCGGTCGCCTATCTTGGCTTGCTGTCGTACGTTGTCCTGTTCGTCATGGCGATGCTGAAAACGATGAGCGGCGATCCTGATCGCAAACTGCACAAGGTCGGGCTGCTCGTTTCGGGAGTGGGCGCCGCGTTCAGCATCTTCTTGATGTACGCCTCCTTCGCCATCATCGAGGCGACGTGCCCATGGTGCGTGAGCTCCGCAATCACGATGACGCTATTGTTCGTCAGCCACTTGTTGCCGCGCAAGGGCGAATCGGTCGCCCACTTCAGTCCGCTCTGGACGGGGGCACCGATCGTTGCTTCGCTCATCGGACTCACCGTTCTCGTGCTGAACATCGAGAATCCGCTGAAGCCCGTACCGGGCTACACCATCGAGATGCTGACGCCGAAGAACGCGAATGTGTTTGGAGATCCTCAGGCGAAGGTCTCGGTCGTCGAGTTTTATGACTTGACGTGTCCGCACTGCCAGGCGTCCTACGATGAGTTCAAGCGGCTGCTGCAAGATGGAGCCAAGCTCAAGATCATCATGCGCCACTTCCCGCTTCGTTCTCCGGGCCACGAAATGGGCTTGCCCGCGGCCATCTTCTCGGAGATGGCAGCCGAGAAAGGGCAGTACTTCCAGTTTGTCGATGCGGTCTTCGCCAAGAAGGGCGAGTTCGGCGTGCCCGACTTGCTCGACTTGCTGGAGGGCATGGGATTCGACCGAGAAGTCGTGAAGAAGCGCGCGGTCGATGAGAATGACCCGGCCTTTCTTCGTGTGAAGGAGGACATCGCTATGGCCGACAAGCTGGGCTTGCTCATCACGCCGACGTTCTATGTCGGATTGCCGGGGAAGCAGGTGTATCCCGCCAAGCAGAGTTCGATGAAGGATGTCCTCGCGAAGCCGGAAATCCGCGCGGAGTGGGAAGTCAAGAAGTGAGCCTCGCTAAGCCCACGGTATTGGTGGCGATGTCGGGCGGGGTCGATAGCAGCGTTGCGGCGGCAATGCTCGTAGAGCGGGGTTATCCGGTGATCGGCATCACGATGCAGATCTGGCAGGAAAGCCAGACCGATCCGCGCCATGCGGGCTGCTGCTCGCTTGGAGCGGTCGAGGACGCCCGGCGAGTCGCGCGTGTGCTCGGCATTCCTCACTACGTGATGAACTTTAGAGACGAGTTTCGTGCCTCCGTGATCCAGAACTTCATCGACGAATACGCGGTGGGCCGCACGCCGAACCCATGCGTCCAGTGCAACAAGACGGTCAAGTTCGAGATTCTCATGGAGAAGATGCGCGAACTTGGGTGTGATCGCTTGGTCACCGGGCACTATGCGCGAATCCGACGTGGGGCCGATGGCCGGTACCGACTCATGCGGGCGCGTGGGGAAGGGAAGGACCAGAGCTACGTGCTCTACATGCTCGATCAGGCGCAGCTTGCCGCTTCGTGGTTTCCGCTGGGTGAGATCGCAGATAAGTCGGTCACCCGTGAAATGGCCCGCAAGTACGGCTTGCCCGTAGCCGAGAAGCCAGACTCGCAGGAAATCTGCTTTGTGAGCGAAGCGGGTGGCTACGGCGACTTCTTGCGCAAGCACCGCCCAGACTTGTTCCGCACTGGCGACGTGGTGGACGCGGAAGGGAAGGTGATCGGCGAGCACGATGGAACCGCTCAATTCACCATCGGCCAACGACGCGGTGTAGGCGTGGCGCAGGGTCGGCCGCTCTATGTCATTGGGATCCAGCCCGAGCAGAATCGAGTCGTGGTCGGCGAAGCGGACGCCCTCCGCCAGCGAGAAGTGCTTCTTCAGGATGTCGTGTGGGGAGTGGGCGAGGGTGCTTCCAGGCTGAGGGTAGAAGCGAAGATCCGCTACAACATGGCGCCGCAGAAAGCGACACTCTTCGGAGGCGTGTGCCCACGCCTGGTGTTCGATGAGCCGGTGCGCGCCGTGACTCCCGGTCAAATGGCGGTTGCCTACCGCGGGAAGTCCGTGGCCGCGGGCGGAACCATCGCTTAGGGTCGCCGCAACCTTTTCGCGCCCGTGGTGCGTCTACCGATCATGAGACCTTTGATGCTCACCCTGGTGGCGCTGGGCGCCGTTGCCCACGCTAACGTCCAAGACACCTATCCTCCGATCGTTACCGAGAAGAACCTGTACGCTGCGACGGACTTTCGGGGCAAGCCTGCTCCCGAGTTCGTGGTCGGGCAGTGGCTTTCGGAGAAGCCGGAGATGAAGGGCAAGATTCTCTTCATCGATTTCTGGGCGACCTGGTGCGGCCCTTGCAAGGCGCTGATTCCAAAGCTCAACGACTGGCATGCGAAGTACGGCAAGGAGGTCGTGTTTATCGGACTCAGTGATGAGCCGGCCGAGACGGTGACCAAGTTCCAGTCGACGACGAAGATGACCTACCCCCAAGCCATCGACCCGGAGCGGCGCTTGCACAAGGCGCTGGGGGTGAAGGGCATTCCCCACGTGATGATCGTCACACCGGATGGCGTCGTGCGGTGGCAAGGTTTCCCGGGCAGCGCGGAGGACCCGTTGACGGAAGACAAGCTGAAGCAGATCATTGCGGCGAGCAAGGTCGCGCGCTAACCGTTCTCAGCTTCGCGGGCGTACTCTTGGGCCTCGGGGCCCTGGATGTACGCCCGAGCCTCCTCGACGGTGGACACGGGCTCCCAAAGAAAGCCCTTCTCGTTGACGACCCACAGAACAGCACCTTCGGTTCCGGGCTCGGGGATGCTCACGATGCGCCACGGATGCTTCTCTTCGAGGATTTCGACCCCGACGATCTGAGCAATATTACGGATGACTGCGTCAGCCGCGCTCGGATAGTTGACCATGACAAAAGAAAACGGACACCCACGAGGAGTGTCCGGAAATTTGGGTGCGGGGACAGGATTTGAACCTGTGACCTCCGGGTTATGAGCCCGACGAGCTACCAGACTGCTCCACCCCGCGGAACAGTGTTCATGATACCCGAGTTTCCCGGTTCAGTTCCAGGAGGGAACATCGACCGCCGCGGGCGGAGCGGCGATGGCGGGGACCGTGGTTTCTTCGGTGCGAACCGCGGGCTTGCCGACCTTGCGCGCGATGCGGGCGGCTGGCTTTGCCACTGGCTTTGCTTCGGGAATAGCCCCGTAGGCGTTGGTCTTTACATACACGGGCCGCTCGAGCCGACCCAGCATTTGCGACACGGTGACGAACCGGTAACCCTTCTCCCGCAGTTTATCGAGGATCATTGGGAGGGCGGCGAGAGTGTCCGGGTGGCCGTGGAGCAAGACAACGCTACCCGGCTTCACCGCTTCGAGCACCTTGCGCGCGATCTGATCTGAAGGCTGGGGCTTGAAGTCTTGTGCGGCGACGTTCCAGTGGACCGTCACGTAACCGAGACTCTGCGCGGCGCGAAGTACGGTGTCGTCGTAGCGCATTCCGGGTGGGCGGAACAAGTTCGTCCGGGCCCCGGTGGCGTCAAAAACCGCCCGATCGCAGCGGGCGAGTTCTGCGCGGATCGCGTACTCGTCCATCCCGTGCAAGCGGGGATGGCTGTAACTGTGGTTCGCAACCTCGTGTCCCTCGTTCATCATGCGTCGCACAAGCTTCGGGTGCTGTTCGACCATGGAACCGACGACAAAGAATGTGGAGCGAGCGCGGTACCGCCCAAGAACGTTGAGCATCTCCCGGGCGATCTCCGGCCGGGGGCCATCGTCGAACGTAAGAGCGACTTCCTTCAAGTCCTCGTTCCCGTGGATCAGGATGTCGTCGCGGAGGGCGTAAGTCTTCTTCGGATGCGAATCCAGCCGGGCAAGGACCCGCTGTGCGCTCACCGCAACAACCCCGCCCACGACCAACATCGCCGCGTACCCCATCCACCTGCCGCCCCGTCCCACATGGCTAGGACGAGACGAGCCGGGGTCGCGTTTCGGCCGTTAGCGACTCGGGCGATTCCTTGCCGCATCTGCCGCATGGCGCTGCAGCGTGAGAACCAACCAGCGGACGGCGATGGCAAATCCAATGACCATCAAGCAGCCCAAGGCCAACATCTGATTCATCCATTGCGATACCTTGTTGCGGGTAGCGACTTCGAAGACGCCAGACTGACCCTGCCAACGCCAGTTGACCTCGGCTCCCGCGCTACCCGCCCGCGCGAAGCCTCCGAGCGCCGCTTCGTCGTACTTGATTGTTTTGCCGTCAACCACGAACGTCATGGTGCCTGGCCCGCGGAACCCGCTCCACACCTCGACCGACTCCCCAGGCGCTAGGCGACCCGCCCAGCCTTCGCCATGGGGCGCGCTTACCTTGAGGTCCATCGGACGTGTTGAGTCGTTGAATGCTACGACCGTGCTCAGCGAGCTGCAACACGCAATAATGCTGAGCACAACGGCAAGCGCAAACGCGCGGACTAGGAAACCCGCCCTCATGAACACTTAAACGTCGGCCCACACGAAACAGGCGGATCTCAGCGTGGGTCGCTGCCCTGCTTTGCCTTGCTTGGGGCGAAGAGGTTGTTTGCAAATGCGGTCGTCGCTAGGATCGCCACGAAGTAGGTGAGCGAGACGCCCATGTTGTCGGGGACAACCAAGAAGAGGACTTCGAGGCTGGACTGACTCGACCAGAACAAAGGATAGAACACGACTGACATCGCTGCCAGCCAGGCGGCCGTCAGTCTGACGAGCTGGCCACCGACGGTTCGCGCTTCCTCAGGCGAATCCCAATCGGAGATGCCGTCCTTGCCTTTGATCTGGGCCTGCGCAAAGCCAAAGTGGAAGAACCCCACAAACACCCCAAGCACGCCCCAGATCGCGTAGGCGAGCGGCGGGGAGAAATGCTTGTGAGGCACAACGTCCATGACGAAGCACGCCGCGACGCCGATCAGGATCGAACCTGCGAGCCACAGGAACAGCGAGTACGTGACCGCTTTCAGATGCTTCAGCATTGCAATGAAGAGAGCCCCGCGCTTACGAGCATGCAAACGCAGGGCTCTAGAGTCAACCTTACATCTTGTGGATGGCGTGGCCCATCGCGTCTTCGTACGCTTCGAGCATCGCCTCCGCGAGGGTCGGGTGGGCGTGGATCGTCTCCGCCATGAACTCGACGGTGCTCTCCAGCCGGATCGCCGCGACGCCCGCCGCAATCATGTCGGTCACGTGCGGGCCGATCATGTGGACGCCGAGCAGTTCGCCGTACTTCTTCTCGCCGACGACCTTGACGAAGCCGTCCTGCTCGCCGATCGCCATCGCCTTGCCGAAGATGCGGAAGTTCGCCTTGCCCACGACCACGTCGTAACCCTTTTCTTTGGCTTCGGCCTCAGTCAAGCCGACGCTGGCCACTTCGGGGTTGGTGTACACGCAGTTCGGGACCGCCTTGTACTCGACCTGTCGGTTGTCACCCTTCACGATGTTGTGGGCGACGATGGTGCCTTCGTGCGAAGCCACGTGAGCGAGCTGGATCCGGCCGGTCACGTCGCCGATAGCGTAGATATTCGGCACGTGGGTCTTGAGCGAGTCGTCGACGACTTCGACGCCGCGCTTATGGAGCTTCACGCCGATGCCGTCGAGATTCATACCGTCGGTGTTCGCCTTGCGGCCAACGCCCAGCAGGATCACTTCGACCTCGACCGACTCGCCGCCCTTGAGGTGGCACTTCCAACCGCCCTTGACCTTTTCGACCTTCTCGACGCCCGAGCCGGTCTTGACCTTGATGCCCTGTCGACCGAGCAGCTTGCCCAGCTCGACGCCGAGGTCGCGGTCGCTGAGCGGGATCAGCGTGTCCATCAACTCGACGAGGTGCACCTCGGTGCCGAGACCGTTGAAGACGTAGGCGAACTCGGTGCCGACCGCGCCACCACCGACGATGAGCATGCTCTTGGGAGCCTTCGTCGCGGAAACCGCGTCGTCACTCGTCCAAACACCGTCGGCGGAACCGCCCTGCAGTCCGGGGATGGGGAGGTGAATGACGCTGGAGCCCATCGCGAGGATGTAGTTCTTGGCGCGGATGGTTCGCGTCGGCTTTGCTCCGTCCGGTGCGCCGAACGTGTTGTGGCCCTTGCCGTCGACCGGGAAGATCTCGAGCGTGTGCGCATCCTTGAAGCGGGCGAAGCCTTCGACGTGCTCGATCTTGTTCTTCTTGAAGAGCATGCCGATGCCGCCGCGCTGCGAAGCGACGATTTTGTCGCGACGCTTGGCGTACGTCTCGAAATCAAACTCGATGTCGCCCTTGATCACGACGCCGAAGTCCTTGGCGTGCTTGACGTGGTTGAGTCGCTCGACCCCGGCGATCATCGCCTTGCTCGGAATACAGCCCCAGTTCAGACAGGTTCCGCCGAGATACTCCTTCTCGACGACGATGACCTTCGCTCCCAACTGAGCGGCACGGATCGCGGCCACATAGCCACCAGGTCCGGCTCCGATTACAACGACGTCGGCATCAAAGTTCGCATTCGACATAGGTTGCCTGAGTTTACCGGTGGAACCCTTGGTGGGTCTTAGTGCATCATACGAATAACCATGGTCGAAAAGGAGATTCTAAATGACACGGGAGAGCCCTTGATCGTCAGCGACGCTGCCGTCATGATGGGCAAA
>JANJUB010000146.1 GCA_024710805.1 Fimbriimonadaceae bacterium
GGGGGCCTCGTGTACATCGCTCAGCCGGGCGGCGCGCCTCCCACCGAGTTCATCCTGACCGACTTGAGCAAGACCCGGGCGGTGTTCGACAACCCGCGCCACGACTACCCGAAGCGGATCGTCTACGAGCTCTCGGCCGACGGGAGCTTGACGGCGACCATCGGATACCTGAAGGGCGGCACACCCCGGCGGTTTGAATTCAAGCGCGAAGGCGGCTAGGAGTCCATGGGCCCGCGGGTCGTCAGGAACATCTCAAGGGCAGCAACGACAGATCAACGGGTTACCGCAAGAAGGGGCGAGTCATGGCGGACTCGCCCGGTACCCTCAACCTAACGATTGACTGCCCACGAACAGGTCTCCGTGAGCTTGCCTACCCATCAAACACGCACGACGAGGACGTTGTGCGGCGATGCCACCACTTGGTGGTGTGATACGCTTCCGAGTCGTAGGCGATCCCAATAGCCATGGCCGCGGGCACCCATGATGAGAAGGTCGGCGGCAGTCTCGTTCATCGTTGATTCGATCGCCTCGTTCGCGTGGCCATGGACGACTCTATGATCGCAGTCCATTCCCAGTTCCTGCAGTCTCTTACAGATGGCAGCGTTCCTTGCCTCGATGTCGGCTTCGATCGCTGAGTCGAGACGGTCTAGGCCATCGACTTGTTGCTCCACGCCCAGACTCGTCGAGAGGGTGCCTGTGACGATCGAAACTCGCTGAACCCCGCGCGCGTTCCATGAAATGAAGCGGTCGATGCAGGCGTTGCCGTACGCAGAATGATCCACCGCGAGTACCGCCGTCAAGCCGTCTTTTGAACGAGGCGCGCTCTTCGCGACAAGAATCGACTGTTCGGCTGACGAGGTCAGCGCCTTCGTTACGCTTCCGAAGAACAAGGATGCCCACGCTCCTTTGCGGGCCGAACCAACGGCGATGATGTCGGCATGCACGTCGCTGGCACGTTCGATGAGCACACGGGCGGGATCGCCTTGGTGCGTCTCTCGACCGACCTGATACCGAGAGGTCTTTAGCAACGCCTCGGCCTTGTCCAACTCAAGCTCGCCTTGTCGTAGGTGCTCGGCCATGATCACCGTGATGGGATGTGTCGGACCCAGATCGGGGAACGACTTGTCCAGCATCAATGACTCGACAACGTGAACCAAGCGTACATCCGCTTCCGCGAAACCCAGTCGGTCGAGGTACGCGAGGGCGAATGGATAGTGTGAGAAATCGATACCAGCAACAATCTTAGTCATGGCGTGGACCACCTTGACACGTCGAATCCGTGTCTTTCTAAGCCCACGCCAAGCAACAAAAAACCTTCACTACTTCTGCGGTGAAGGTCTTGCGCTGGCTTGCCGGACCGGCTCTTTCGAGCGTATTGACGACCTCGGCACTGCCTTTTGAGCAGGCGCTACTCCCCTTCGGGGCTCAGTTTCAGTTACGTCCGTCAACGTCAGACCGTTGCATCAATCCATGGATGTCCGCGGCGTCAGCCCTGGATTCATCCCAGAACCCTTCGACTACTCAGGGGCAGCAAATGAACGAAGTCCATTGGTTTCGCGTCAAGCTTCAAGACAGCAAAGCGATGTCCCTAATGAGGACCCGATCCGCTAGCCGTTGCCTTAGATCAGGGGGTAATCAGGTGATCGATCGCTCTGATCTCGACTCCTACCGTTCGTTCGAAGGTAACTTCCACCCAATGCTGACCCTACTAGCAGCAACTGCCTTCATCAAGGTCACTCCCGCGAATTGGGCCTACGTTGGCGGCGACGCTGGCGGCAGCTCTTACTCGCCGCTCAAGCAGATCGATGCTACGAACGTCGGCCGACTCCGAGAAGCCTGGACTTTTCACACGGCCGATGCGGGCGCCGACATCCCGATGCAAGCCACACCCATCGTGGTCTCTGGAACGCTGTACTTCGTCACGGCGGGGCATCGGGTCGTGGCGCTGGAACCGACCACGGGTCGGCGCAAATGGACGTTTGACTCTAAGAACCAGACTTCTGCGAGCGGCCACGCCCGCAGCAGCCGGGGTGTCGCCTTCTGGCAGGACCGGCATGATCCCCGCCAAACGAGGATTCTCTACGGGACTCCCGATGGACGCATCCTATCCATCGATGCCCGAACGGGCCAGGCAGACCCGAAGTTTCATGAGGTCAACCTGCGCAAGGAGTTAGGCACCCAGGGATATGTCGGCGTGTCCGCCGCGCCTACGGTCTTCGAGGATTTGGTTTACGTTGGCATCGCTTCCGATGAGGACCCAAGTGCGGCTCCCGGCCACATCATGGCCTTCTCGGTGAAGACAGGAAAGCGGATGTGGAAGTTCGATGTGTTGACTCCGGACCAGATCTCGAAGGGCATCGGAGCCGCTGGAGCGTGGAGCGGCTATGTCGTTGACGAACGGCGCGGCATCTTGTTCGCTGCAACCGGATCCGCAGCGCCCGACTTCGACGGTAGAGACCGCCCCGGCGACAACCTTTACGCCAACTGCGTGCTCGCCATCGACGCCCGAACCGGCCGCAAGCTGTGGCACTTCCAAACGGTTCACCACGACCTTTGGGACCATGACAACGCTTCGAAGCCGGTGCTCTGCAAGATGCGCAGCAACGGTCGAGATCTGGACACCGTAGCGGTCGTAACCAAGACGGGATTCTGCTTCGTGCTCGATCGGACAACCGGCAAACCTGTCTTTGGCGTGAAGGAAGTTCCCGCCGCACCCTCGACCATCCCCGGGGAGTTGGTTTCCCCCACCCAGCCCGAGCCGGTTCTGCCGCCCCCGCTGGCACCCAATCTCTTCACCGAAGCGGACATCACCAACCTTTCATCCGAGAGCCGCGACTTTGTCAAGAAGCTGGTGGCTAATCTGGACTACGGCAAGAAGTATCTCCCGCCTTCGAAGCGGGGCACGGTCGTCTCGCCCGGCTATTTTGGCGGCTCACCGTGGTCGGGAGCGTCGTTCAATCCGGCGACGAACACCCTGTTCGTCAACACGAACAACGTTCCAGGAATCATGTCGAATCCCGCCGACTATCGGATGCTGGTCGACCAAGACGGCTACCCGGGAGTTCGACCCCCGTGGGGAATGCTGACGGCAATCGACATGAACACCGGGCGATTCAGATGGCGTGTGCCGCTCGGCGAACACAAGGAGCTCACCCAGAGAGGAGTCCCGCGTACCGGCACCTTGAACCTCGGCGGCACGTTGACGACTGCGGGCGGTCTGGTCTTTGTGGGCGCGACGTGCGACCAGACGTTCCGCGCATTCGACGCGGCAACAGGCAAAACCCTTGTCGAGCTTCCCCTCCCCGCGTCGGCATACGCCGCACCTGCGACATTCGAGGTCGGCGGCAAGCAATACGTGGTCATCTCCGCCAGCGGCGGGGGCTACGCCAAGCGGTTCGGCTTTGACCGTGGACCCGTCAGCGATGCACTCGTGTGCTTCTCGTTGCCACCTAGTTCCCCGCTAGGGGGTTCTTGAAGAGGGTCGCCACCGTGGGCGTCTGCAGCGCACCCAGGATTTCGGCCGGCATGGTTGATCCGCTCGGCCGAGCCGAAGGAAGTCGCACTCGGAAGCAAGAACCACGCGAGCCGCCTCATAACGCTATGACGTGGATGTTCCACGCGATCGTTGGCGACGGATCGGTAACTTGTCCGGGGGATGGGCAGCCAGGCCGGTCGGGTGTTAGTTCCCGTACCGCCGCTTCAGTTCCGCGATCGTGGCGTTGCGGATGTCCTCGTGTTCCTTGAGCACGGTGATGTCCGGGTTGCCGTCCTTCTTCAGCCAGCCGAGATTCTGCTCGTTTCCGGTGAGGAGGAAGTCGCTGATCGCGATCGTGTAGTCGCGGCCGTCGTCGATTGGAGCGCCCTTGTGGAGCGGCTGGTCGCCGTTGTAGGTGATGCCCGCCGTTTGCAGGTAGCCGCCCTGGCCCTTGTTGGCAATGCCCTGGGCGA
>JANJUB010000039.1 GCA_024710805.1 Fimbriimonadaceae bacterium
CGTCTTGGGAGCGGACGATGTCGTCGGGTTCAAAGTAGGCGCGTTCGGGGTTCTCTGCCATAGCTCTGGCAAGGGTACACCCGCTTAACTTCGCGTTAACCCAAAGCGAATCTCGAAGAGCGCTCCACCCGCGGCAATCCAATGCCGGCCATCGTGAATGGCAATGTCGGTTACGTCGGGTTCGATCTGCTTCGCCCACTCCGGAGTGGTGAGCCTGCCCTCCGTCCAGCGATGGATGCCGGTTAGCGAACCAACCCACGTTTGCTCACCGTCGCGAAGAAGCCTTGTAATGCACCCGCACTCGAGGCCGACCTGAGTAACACGTTCCCCATCCCAGCGAAGCAGACCCCCCACAAACGTGCCGATCAACAGTCCTCGTTCGTCTGGAGCAAGCGCAGTGATCCAGTCGTCGGTGAGACCATGGGCTTCGTGAAGGTGGCGGACACGCCCAGAAGCTCGATCGACCATGATGAGTCCCCGATCTTGCGTTCCGATCGCAACAACGTTCCCGTCAGCATAGATGGTTGTCGTCGGCGCGCCTTGAAGTTCCGGCACATCGAAGCGATGCACGGGAGGGGCTCCCGACGCAAACTCGCTCCAGCCACCTGATTGAGCCACATAGAGCGTGCCGCCTGCCACCCAAACCGCATTCGCATGGGTGCGGGGAAGCACGAGTTCAGCCGAGTGTTCTCCCCCCTGCGCGTCGATGAAGGCCAGCCGCCCATCTGCACGGCGGACGAGACTCTTCCCGTCCCAGCTAACCATGGTGCGCCAGGGTGCACCCTTAGCGACAGACACCTGCTTTTCCAGCGTGAAGGCGGCACCCTCGCGAGGGGCAATCCAAAGCTGCCAGCCCGTGGAAAGAAGAGCGGTCGCGTCCACACCTTGGAAAGAACCAATCGGTAGGCGAAGCGCCTCCCACTTCCCTTTTCGCAGTCGAAGCACGCCCCGATCAGCCGTGCCGGCCAGCAGATCTCCCTCGGCAACGGCAAGGGATGTCAGCAACCTGGTGGGTGGCGCAGGTTCAAAGGGCACCGCTTTGCCCCTGCGGAGCGTGAACAACCCGGACTCGGGCACGGCCCAAATCCACTGCGATCCCAGCCTCACCTGCGCCACCGGAGGTCCAGGCAACCCAGCCGACTCTGAGGAGGGGGAGGATTCTCCTTTCCCATCGCGAACGGGGATGGAATGATTGACCTTCACGAACCGCCCACCGCGTAGCAGCGCCGTGCCGTCGGCGAGCACCCGCAGTCCGTCCTTCCCAACGTACAGCTGTCGGATGCGCAATCCGGGGACGCCTTCCGCCCGAGTCCATAGCCTCGCGCTCCCCTCGGGTGTCCACTGCACCAAGCCGCCCGAGGTCCCTGCCCAAATCGACCCTTCGGCATCGACCGCCAAGGCGGTCACCGACTCGAGGTTCGCATGGACTTGAACCGAGGGCATCAATATGCCGATCAGCGCGAGGGCGAGAACGATTTTCGCACCTCCGTTCGGTTGTGAGCGGCATCGGTCGCGATGACGATCGCTTCCCCGCTTACATCTCCCGCGATATCGATCTGCCAAACGATGCCATCACCCTGCATGGCGATTCGGCTGAGGACCAATCGCCGGCCATCGGCAAGAGCAAGATTCACGCGGGCGACGCCCGCCTCCGTGGTCGCGCGGACCCGCCAGCCGTTCGGGAGCTTGATCCACTCGACCGTCACCGCGGGAGGGGTCTGGTCCACATGGATGCGCACCGTCTTCGACTCGGTGGCCCCGCTCGCGAGGCGAATCCAGACCGGGATCTCGACGCTACCCTCCTGCGAGCCCGGCGGTAGATCGAATCGGTGCTCCCAGCGCATCGCCTGACCATTCCACCCGAGACTGACCAAACGCCCGTCCGGGAGGCGTGCACTGACCCGGGCGGTCGGGGGAGCCTCGACGATGAGGAGCGGGTCACCCATCCGGGCAAACAGCTCCTGGCGGCGCCGCTCCATCTCGTCGCGCTTAGCCGTCTCTTCGGGGGTCAGCGGGCGCCACAGAAGTCGGTCGATCTCAAGGTCCAGCTGCAGGATTTCGGCGCGGACCGGGATCCGGTTGGAGCGCCCCCACCGCTGATCCGCGGCTTCCATGGCCAATCGCGCTTCTCGCGTGGTCGGATGGTTCGGCCCGTACTTGCGCAGGGCGAACACATATTCGTCCCGCGCCCGATCACCCGTTCCGGCATGCGGCACCTCCTGTGGAGTCGCGGGCGGCTTCTTTGCGAGAGCCTTGGCCCATGCTTCGAGCTCCTTCCTAGATTCCACGACGTCGGCAGGATTGCGCCGGGTCATGTACGCGTAGTTCGCCCACCGGTACGTGGCGTTGCGGTACTCACGCTCGTACATCCGACGCAACACCTCCGTCTGGCCGAGCCGGTAGTGGCGGATGAATCGCAACTGGTCTTCGCTGAGAAGCGGCTTGGTCGGGTCAGGAGCATGCGGCTGAGCCCGCATGCGATCCATGACGACGATATCGAAGAGAGGCCCCCTTGCCTGGCGGGAGGTCAACTGGAACTTGCGCAACCGGCGATCGAGCTCAGCGATTCTCTGCTCGATCGGGCCGGGTTGCTTGGGCTTCTGCTGAGTCCCAAACCAAGCCCGAGCCAAGTCCACGAGATCGTAATGCGCGACGTTTGCCCTTGCCTCACCTCGAAGCTGGGTGACGTTGCCGAAGATGGGGGCGAGGTTGACGGCGTCGGCGGCCAGACGGCGGTCCGGCGGGTTCTGCTGGACTTGGATTCCCAGGCGCAACCGTTCAGCGGCCTCGAGCCCCTCCATCACGCGTCCGGGCACTCCCATCTCCTTCCGTTCGTTCGCAGACAGTGCACCCCACAAGCGGGTGAGTTCTGGATCGCGCGAAGAAGGGGTCGCCTCCCGCTCCTCTTCGTCGTAGGGTAGGAGCTTGTAGACACGCTCGTGAATCGCGTTGCCGATGGCGTCAGCCAGCGCATCTTCGACGCTCACTTGACGATAATCGTAGACCGCCTTGGTTGCGTGTAGACTCCGCATTCCGGCCGCAAAGCCCCTCGCCGCCGAACTGCCTTTTCCGCCGCGCGCCACCGCTCTCCCATACTGCTCGGCCAGCAGGTAGTACATGTCGTTCGCGGCATTGTTCAGCCGCCATTTCATGTTGAGGTCGATCTGACGTTCCGTCTTTAGGGTCGGCTCAGCCTCACGAAAGAGATTCTGCACTCTCTTTAACTCGGTGGCGGCCAGTTTCGCGTCCTTTCCGTGCCTGGCGACGATGAGCCAGTATTCGCGGGCCGCAACTTCAAATCGGGCCCTCTTGAGCGTCGCTTCCTCCGCTTTGGGAACGGCCAGCCAGCTCGTCTCCTTGGTCGGAATGCTGAGCCACATGCCCCACTTTCGGATCTCATTTTTGTCCTTGAGTGCGGCGACGTGGTTCGCCCCCCAAGCCACAACCGCCGCGCGGTCGACAAAGGGCCTCCTTGGGAGCGCTTGTTGCCAGCGATGGGTGCCGACGACCAGGCCTACTGTGGCAGGCGCATTCGCCGCAACTCTCGCGGAGAAGGTCACCGTCTGGCCCGCCTTCAGACTCGCCTTCGCGGGGTAGACGTGGCGCAGAACGCCGATCGGACCGGTCAAGCGCACGTTCGATTCGTCTCGCTTGGCCGTGTAGGCGACCAAGATCGTGCCCTCGCCTTCCGTCGGTCGACCGACCGACACGGTCACCGGCGCGGCCGGTGGTGCGGCGCGCCAGTCCGTCTTGGGTGTCCAGGGTTTGGATTCAAACCGGTAAACCCCTCTTCCATTAAGGGCAGCGCCGACTCGCCCCCAGTTCTCGCGCCAACCGTCGGGGGTTGTCAGCGTTAAGTCGGCATGTTCGAGCCGGTTATGAAAGAGGGCGGTCAGCGGCAAGGCCAACGCGCCTTCAGTCTGCGTAACCACCAGCTTGATCTCGACGCGCAGGTCCTTGGTGGCGTCGATTGGGGCGATTCTCACCCGAAACTGTCGTCGTCCCACCAGTTCGACGAGAGCAGGATCGCGCTGGCGAGCGGTAATCCACTGGTAGATCTGGGCCGCGCGTTCTTTCTCCACCGTCTTGGCGACCACATACTCGTCACCAAACCAATAGGCGAAGCCGGTGGCCTCCGTGTTGTCGGGGAGCCGCATCATAAAGTCGACTTCGTTCGACCAGTTGGGGTCGGTAGCAAAGGTCAACTCAAGCCGCGCGATGCCATAGGCGCCATGCGCATGCATTTCGGCCTTCAGCGCTTTGGGCGTCACACTCCCCGCGCGCTCTCCCTTCGGCACAATCAAGAACTGCCCCGCCGAGAGTCCGGTCAATCCGCAGATCGCGGCCAAGAGCACAGCGATTCGAGCATGAATCATGCGGTCACCCCACCTGTCAATGTTGGGACGGCTCAACAGGTACGAGGATTCGCCGATCCTTGGGGTTGGGGATAACCCGTACGGTAACCTGAGCAACCCTGCCTATGGCTCAAATTCGCTACCGGATCGGCATCGACGCACGCTTCTTCCGAACCTCGACCGGAGGCATCGGGCGGTACACCCGTGAACTCATCGATGGGATCGCTCGGCTGGACACCGAGAATGAGTACTTCGTCTTCCTGACCCCCGCCGACCGCGAAGAGTGGACGCTGTCGCAATCCAACTTCACGCCCGTCGTCGTCGATGCGCCGCATTACAGCCGGGCAGAGCAAACGACGCTCTTGAAGTCGCTGAATGCGCACCGGCTCGACCTCGTCCACTTCCTGAACTTTAACCACCCGCTCCTCTACCGCCAGCCGTTCGTGACCACGCTGCACGATCTGACCATCCTCCACTTTCCCGTGGCGACGCGCAGCGGCAAGGGATCGGGCATCAAGTTCATGATGTTCAAGCGTGTGCTGGAGCACGCGCTGCACGGTGCGCGGCAGGTCATCGCGATCTCAAATCACTCCGCTACGGACGCCCAGGCGACGCTCGGCATTCCGCCCGCCAGGATCTCGGTGATATACGAAGGCCATCCCGAGCCCCAGGCGCTCCCCGTCGACAGCGAGGCACGCCTTCGCGCATTCCTCGGCACCGATCGGCCGTACTTCCTTTTCGTCTCGATGTGGCGAGGGCACAAGGGAATCCTGACGCTGCTCGAGGCATTCGCCGAGTTCAAACGTACGAGCGGACTTCCCCACCAGCTCGTTATGGCGGGCAAGGCTGACGCCGCTCCGCCCGA